>NZ_JACKXE010000003.1:4065-5192 GCF_014212315.1 Nocardioides luti | reverse complement strand
TTATTCAGTTGATCACACACTTGGTGTTCTGGTGTGGTCTGGTTCGTGGACGCGAACATCGCGGGGCAACTTGTCGTTGTGGTTTCAGTAAAGTGAGTGTAAGACAAGCCCTCGGCCTATTAGTACCGGTCGGCTAGGCATTGCTGCTGTACACCTCCGGCCTATCAACCCAGTGTTCTGCTGGGGGCCTTACCCGGTTAACCCGGTGGGAAACCTCATCTTGAAACGTGCTTCCCGCTTAGATGCATTCAGCGGTTATCACTTCCGAACGTAGCTAACCAGCCGTGCCCCTGGCGGGACAACTGGCACACCAGAGGTTCGTCCATCCCGGTCCTCTCGTACTAGGGACAGCCTTTCTCAAGTTTCCTGCGCGCGCGGCGGATAGGGACCGAACTGTCTCACGACGTTCTAAACCCAGCTCGCGTGCCGCTTTAATGGGCGAACAGCCCAACCCTTGGGACCTACTCCAGCCCCAGGATGCGACGAGCCGACATCGAGGTGCCAAACCATCCCGTCGATATGGACTCTTGGGGAAGATCAGCCTGTTATCCCCGGGGTACCTTTTATCCGTTGAGCGACGCCGCTTCCACCTGCTGGCGCCGGATCACTAGTTCCGACTTTCGTCCCTGCTCGACATGTCTGTCTCACAGTCAAGCTCCCTTGTGCACTTACACTCAACACCTGATTGCCAACCAGGCTGAGGGAACCTTTGAGCGCCTCCGTTACATTTTAGGAGGCAACCGCCCCAGTTAAACTACCCATCAGGCACTGTCCCTGATCCAGATAATGGACCTAGGTTAGACATCTAGTACGACCAGAGTGGTATTTCAACGTTGACTCCACAACCACTGGCGTGGCCGCTTCACAGTCTCCCACCTATCCTACACAAGCCGAACCAAACACCAATACCAAACTATAGTAAAGGTCCCGGGGTCTTTCCGTCCTGCCGCGCGTAACGAGCATCTTTACTCGTAGTGCAATTTCGCCGAGTCCACGGTTGAGACAGCGCCCAAGTCGTTACTCCATTCGTGCAGGTCGGAACTTACCCGACAAGGAATTTCGCTACCTTAGGATGGTTATAGTTACCACCGCCGTTTACTGGGGCTTAAGTTCTCAGCTTCGACTCG
>NZ_JACKXE010000003.1:1785-3969 GCF_014212315.1 Nocardioides luti | reverse complement strand
AGTCTTACCGGTCCCCTTAACCTTCCAGCACCGGGCAGGAGTCAGTCCGTATACATCGTCTTACAACTTCGCACGGACCTGTGTTTTTAGTAAACAGTCGCTTGGGCCTGGTCTCTGCGGCCCTTCACGCTTCCCCAGCAAGTGGGTACACGATCCGGGCCCCCCTTCTCCCGAAGTTACGGGGGCATTTTGCCGAGTTCCTTAACCATGGTTTGCTCGATCGCCTTAGTATTCTCTACCTGATCACCTGAGTCGGTTTGGGGTACGGGCGGCGCGTAGCTCGCTAGAGGTTTTTCTCGACAGCATAGGATCATCCACTTCACCCCAACGGGCTCCCCATCACATCTCAAGCTCGACATCAAAGTCAGAGATCCGGATTTGCCTAGATCTCGCCCTACATGCTTAGCCGTACACAACCATCGGTACGGTTGGACTACCTTCCTGCGTCACCCCATCGCTTGACTACTACCAGATCGGGTCCCACGCTCCGCAACCGCCTCTGCTCCCCGAAGGAAACAGATAACGGAAGTTTCGGGTGGTTAGCATCACCAGGTTCGTCATGGGCGCTACTTTGCCGGTACGGGAATATCAACCCGTTGTCCATCGACTACGCCTGTCGGCCTCGCCTTAGGTCCCGACTTACCCAGGGCAGATTAGCTTGACCCTGGAACCCTTGATCATTCGGCGCACGTGTTTCTCACACGTGATTCGCTACTCATGCCTGCATTCTCACTCGTGTCGCGTCCACAACTGGATCACTCCGCTGCTTCACTCGCGACACGACGCTCCCCTACCCATCCACACACCTGAACCAACCTCAAGGGCGGCTTAGCTATACGTGCGAATGCCATAGCTTCGGCGGATGACTTGAGCCCCGCTACATTGTCGGCGCGGAATCACTTGACCAGTGAGCTATTACGCACTCTTTCAAGGGTGGCTGCTTCCAAGCCAACCTCCTGGTTGTCACTGCGACTCCACATCCTTTTCCACTTAGTCACCGCTTAGGGGCCTTAGCTGATGGTCTGGGCTGTTTCCCTCTCGACAATGGAGCTTATCCCCCACTGTCTCACTGCCACGCTCTCACTTACCGGCATTCGGAGTTTGGCTAACGTCAGTAACCTTGTAGGGCCCATTAGCTATCCAGTGCTCTACCTCCGGCAAGAAACACGTGACGCTGCACCTAAATGCATTTCGGGGAGAACCAGCTATCACGAAGTTTGATTGGCCTTTCACCCCTATCCACAGGTCATCCCCTCAGTTTTCAACCTAAGTGGGTTCGGTCCTCCACGTCGTCTTACCGACGCTTCAACCTGCCCATGGATAGATCACTTCGCTTCGGGTCTTGATCGTGCTACTAAGTAGCCCTATTAGGACTCGCTTTCGCTACGGCTTCCCCACACGGGTTAACCTCGCAACACAACGCAAACTCGCAGGCTCATTCTTCAAAAGGCACGCCGTCACAACACCACAAGGGCATCGCTCCGACGGATTGTAGGCACATGGTTTCAGGTACTATTTCACTCCCCGCCAGGGGTACTTTTCACCTTTCCCTCACGGTACTTGTCCGCTATCGGTCATCGAGGAGTATTTAGGCTTAACGGGTGGTCCCGCCAGATTCACACGGAATTTCAGGGGTTCCGTGTTACTTGGGATATCACTCAGCAGTCCCAGCCTTACACTTACGGGGCTATCACCCTCTACGGCGCCACTTTCCAATGGACTTCAACTTCAACTGAGATTTCTTACTGCTCACTCATCCGGCAGAATGAATAGAATGATCCCACAACCCCCCATACGCAACGCCCGCCGGCTATCACACGCATGAGGTTTAGCCTGTTCCGATTTCGCTCGCCACTACTCTCGGAATCACTGTTGTTTTCTCTTCCTGTGGGTACTGAGATGTTTCACTTCCCCACGTTCCCTCCACACGCCCTATATATTCAGGCGCGGGTAACTGGACATGACTCCAGCTGGGTTTCCCCATTCGGACACCCCCGGATCACAGCTCGGTTGCCAACTCCCCAGGGCTTATCGCAGGCTCCTACGTCCTTCATCGGCTCTCGATGCCAAGGCATCCACCATGTGCCCTTCATAGCTTGTCTCACAAACACTCAACAAAAACTACAAAGACTTAATTGCTTCTACACAACACACACCCACACCCTCAAGGCCACCCCGACCAAA
>NZ_JACKXE010000002.1:300000-507177 GCF_014212315.1 Nocardioides luti | reverse complement strand
GAGTTACGGCGGCCATAGCGAAAGGGAAACACCCGGTCCCATCCCGAACCCGGAAGTTAAGCCTTTCAGCGCCGATGGTACTGCAACCGCAAGGTTGTGGGAGAGTAGGACGCCGCCGGACATACACTTCGTAGAGGCCACCGCAAGGTGGCCTCTACGCTATTTACGCCCCGTTCGGGGCAACGCAGCAGCGAGAGGTGAACAGCCGTGGCCGAAGAGCGTGGCAACCAGCGTCCAGCACGCGGCGGTGGGCGGCCCTCGGGGCCCCGTCGCAGCGACTCGTCCTCGAGCGGCAGGGGTGGCAGCGGGTCCGGCAGCAGCCGTGACGCCCGCCCCAGCCGCGGCGGCGACCGCGATCGCCCCGAGCGGTCCGACCGCTCCCGCTCGACCGGCGACCGTCCCGGCCGCAGCTCCTCCGGCGACCGTCCCGGCCGCAGCTCCTCCGGCGACCGTCCCGGCCGCAAGGGCGACTGGAAGCGTCCGGTCGACAAGCAGCTCTCCCGCACCGAGTCCCAGGCACAGTACGACGGCCCGGACCTGCCCGAGGAGATCACCGGCAAGGAGCTCGACCGCTCGGTGACCGGCCAGCTCAAGGGCCTGCCCGAGAAGCTCGCCGCCCGCGTCGCCCGTCACCTGGCCGCGGCCGGCATGCTCGTCGACTCCGACCCGGAGACGGCCTACCAGCACACGTTGGCCGCCCGTGCCCGGGCGTCCCGGATCGCCGTGGTCCGCGAGGCCACCGGCGAGGCGGCGTACGCCGCCGGCCACTACGCCGAGGCGCTCTCGGAGCTGCGCGCCGCGAAGCGGATGAATGGTGCCACGGAGTACCTCCCCATCATGGCGGACTGCCACCGTGCCCTCGGCAACCCCGAGCAGGCGCTGAAGCTGGCCAAGAGCCCGTCGGTCGCGAACTTCGCCCCGGAGGCCAAGGCCGAGATGACGCTGGTCGAGGCCGGAGCCCGTCGCGACATGGGCCAGCTCGACGCCTCCCTGCGCACGCTCGAGCTCGCCCCGCTGATGAACAAGACGCGGGCGAACTGGGTGGTCCGGCTGCGCTACGCGTATGCCGACACCCTCGAGGCCGCGGGCCGGGAGACCGACGCCCTGATGTGGTTCCACCGCACCATGGCGATCGACAGCGACGAGATCACCGACGCCGCCGAGCGTGCGGAGAAGCTCGAGCAGACGCGCGAGTGACCGTCAGCGGGCCAGGACGGTCAGCTCGACCGGCCGTCCCGCCGGCTGGGTCGCGCGCTGGAGCGCGTCCCGGTAGGACACCCGCGGGGGGCTGATCGTCACGGAGCCGGCGGACTCGCCGGCGACCTGGAGGACCAGCTGGTCGCCGGGCCGCATCGTGGCGTCCGAAGCGGGCTCCAGGTCGGGGCAGAACGTCGTCGGCGTCGAGGTCACGTTGAGCGCCGACCCGTGGCACACGAGTGCGGCGACGGCCACCTCCGCCTCGCCGTCGTCGGCGACGTCGACGTCGCTGAGGTGCAGGGTGCGGTCCGCGTCGGCGGGCAGCCGGTAGACGCCGACGTACACCGCCACGCCGACCGGCGCCGTCGCCTGGACGGGGACCGTGGTGGTCTCGAGCGGCGCCGGGTGGGTCACGAACCAGACGCCCGCGGCGACGAGGAGCAGGACCGGGACGAGCGCGAGCGCCACCCAGGCCCGGGTCCTGCGGACCTCGAGACCGGGCGTCGGCAGCGCGGAGGTGGTCATGCTCGAGGGTAGGCCTCGACGGGGGACTGGTCTGGACGGTTGAACGGCGCCGCGCGGGGGAAGGGTCCCCGGTGCGGGAGGCACCACGGGTCTTGACCCGTTCCCGAGGAACGGGTTCTACTGCCAGTCAGTCGTGAGGAGACCACCATGCTCCGCTTCTCGGGTCGAGGCGTCAGTGACGTCGGCTTGGTGCGTCCGCACAACGAGGACGCCGCGTTCCTCGGTCCCTACGTCGCCCTGGTCGCCGACGGCGTCGGGGGAGCGGCCGCCGGCGAGGTCGCCTCCGCCACCACGGCGTACGCCGTCTCCGCGACCGCCCTCGCGCGCTTCGGCGACGACCCGGTCGAGATCATCCGGCGCGGCATCTCGCATGCCCGCACCAGCCTGCGGCTGGGCGTCCAGGAGGACCTGTCCCGCGCGGGCATGGCCACGACCCTCACGATGCTCGTGTGCGACGGCAGCCGCGTGCTGCTCGGGCACGTCGGCGACTCGCGCGCCTACCGGCTCCGCGACGGCCTGCTCACCCAGGTCTCGACCGACCACACCTACGTGCAGCACCTCGTCGACACGGGTCAGCTGCCCCGCGAGGGCGTCCGCTCCCACCCGTGGCGCAACGTCGTGATGCGCTCGCTCGACGGGAACCGTGACGCGGCTGAGGTGGAGGCCGACGTCGTCGACCTCGGGGCCCGCGTCGGCGACCGCTTCCTGCTCTGCAGCGACGGGCTCTCCGACCTGGTCGGAGACGCGGACATCGCGGAGGGCCTGCTGGTCGACGACCCGCACTCGGCGGCCGCCACGCTCACCCAGGCGGCGCTGGAGGCCGGCGGTCGCGACAACATCACCTGCCTGGTGCTCGACGTCGTCGACGGCCCGCTGGTCGTCGGGGACGGGCAGGTGCTCGGCGCGCTGTGGGACTTCGCCAACATCGTGGACCCCGCGGCCGTGCGCAGCTGAAGGTGCCACACTCGGCGCCATGAGCAACGTCAAGCGGCCCGCGCTGGAGGGGACGGTGGCCGTGCGCGGCAACCGGCGCCTGAGCTTCGCGGAGTACGGCGCGCCCCGCGGACCGGCCATCGTCTGGATGCACGGGACGCCCGGCGCGAGGCGCCAGATCCCCTTCGAGGCCCGCGCGCACGCCGAGCGCCACGGTCTCCGCATCATCGGCATCGACCGGCCCGGGATTGGGTCGTCGACGCCGTACCTCTACCCGAACGTGCTCGACTGGACGGCCGACCTCGAGATCCTGCTCGACACGCTGGGCGTCGACACGGCCCGCCTGATCGGGCTGTCCGGCGGCGGGCCCTACGTGCTCGCGGCCGGCGCGGCGCTCGCGGACCGGGTGCACGGCGTCGGCGTCCTCGGCGGCGTGGCGCCCACCCGGGGCGACGACGCGGCGGCCGGCGGCATCATCCAGCTCGCGGTGCACCTCGCGCCGCTGCTGGTCGTCGCGCGGGTGCCGCTCGGCGTGGCACTCACCCAGGCCATCCGCCTGGTGCGCCCGCTGGCCGGTCCCGGCCTGGACCTGTACGCCGCCGTGCAGCCGCCCGGGGACAAGAACCTGCTCGCGCGCCCGGAGTTCAAGGCGATGTTCCTCGACGACCTGCTCAACGGCAGCCGCTTCCAGACCTCGGCGCCGCTCAACGACCTGGTGCTCTTCACCCGGGACTGGGGCTTCCGCGCCGCGGACGTGCGCGTGCCGGTGCGGTGGTGGCACGGCGACGACGACCACATCGTGCCGTTCCGGCACGGCCAGCACCTGGTCGACCGGCTGCCCGACGCGACCATGACCGTCATCGACGGCGAGAGCCACCTCGGCGGGCTCGGGATCGCCCGGCAGGTCATCGACACCCTGATGGACCTCGGGCCGCGCAGGTCCGGCGTCGCGAGCGGCACCTGAGGGCCGCCGAAACTTTTCGCCGCGTGCCCCCGATTGCTGGTGCTCGGCCGCCCCATGGGCCACAATGGTCCTACAACTTACATACGTGTCACTCACGACATTCTTTCCGCTCCACTTCGAGACCGCTGGGGAAGGCGTATCTCGCGCCGGAGATGAAGGAGGTCACGGTGACCGCACGCACTGCCACCCGCACCGCGACGAGGGGCGTTCTCTACGTCCACTCAGCGCCTTCCGCGCTGTGCCCACACATCGAGTGGGCCGTCGGTGGTGTCCTCGGGGTGCCCGTGAGCCTCGACTGGACCCCGCAGGGGGCCCAGACCGGGACCTACCGCGCCGAGCTCTCCTGGTCCGGCGACGCCGGCTCCGCCGCCGCCGTGGCCTCCGCGCTGCGCGGCTGGAACCACCTGCGCTTCGAGATCACCGAGGAGCCCACGCCGTCGTCCGAGGGTGCGCGCTACTCCTACACGCCCGAGCTCGGCGTCTTCCACGCGGTCACGGGGCTCCACGGCGACATCCTGATCCCCGAGGACCGGCTCAAGGCCGCCGTGGTCAAGGCCGCGCTCGGCGACACGACGATCTTGGGCGAGATCGACAAGCTGCTCGGCAAGCCGTGGGACGACGAGCTGGAGACCTTCCGGCACGCCGGCGACGGCGCCCCGGTCCGCTGGCTGCACCAGGTCGTCTGAGCCGGGTCGTCTGAGCCGGGTCGTCCGAGCGGGCTCGTCCGACCCAGGTCGTCCCCGGGCGCGTCAGGCGCGGTGGAGGCGGAAGTACGACGGCTTGAACCACACCTGGTGGTCCTCGCTGCCGTTGTACCAGTTGAGCTTGGCCTTGATCGTGAACTTCCCGGGCCGGGTGTTCGAGCGGCAGATGCGGAACACGCCGTGGTCGCGGCGGTCCTCGGACTCCGAGCTGAAGACGCCGGAGGCGAGGCGGCGGCCGCGCGGGCCGATCAGGTAGGTCTCGAGCGTCCAGTCGTTCGTCGGTGCCTTGATCACGAATCGGTAGCGGTAGTCGTGGCAGCTGGGCTTCAGGACGCGGTCCCGTGCGGCGGTCTTGCCGTACTCGGCGGTGCTCGCGGACGCGGGCACCGCGGGGACGACGGACAGGGCGGCACCGAGCAGTGCGGCGGCCAGGGCAGTGCGTGACATCGTGTCCCTCCCAGAACGTGTGACGGACGTCATGAGAGGTTCAACGGGGCTGAGGCCGGACGGTTACGGTCCGGCCGTGGCCCCGCCTCAGAGCGGGATGTTGCCGTGCATGCCGCGCCGGACCCCGCCGGTCTGCACGGCGTCGTCGATGGCGCGGGCGATCGTCGAGCGGGTGGCCTGGGGGGTGACGATCTCGTCGACGACCCCGATCTCGACGGCCTTCTCCACACCGCCGGCGATGCGCTCGTGCTCGGCGGCCAGCTCGGCCTCCACCTGGGGGCGGATGTCCGGGGCGACCTCGGCCAGCTTGCGCCGGTGCAGCACGCGGATCGCGGCGACCGCACCCATGACGGCGACCTCGGCACCCGGCCAGGCGAACACCTTGGTGGCGCCGAGCGAGCGGGCGTTCATGGCGATGTAGGCGCCGCCGTACGTCTTGCGCGTGACCAGGGTGACGCGGGGGACGACGCACTCGCCGAACGCGTGCAGCAGCTTGGCGCCGCGGCGGACGACACCGTCCCACTCCTGGCCGACGCCGGGCAGGTAGCCCGGCACGTCCACGAGCACGATGAGCGGCACGCCGAACGCGTCGCACATCCGCACGAAGCGGGACGCCTTCTCCGCGGAGAGCGAGTCCAGGCAGCCGCCGAGGCGCAGCGGGTTGTTGGCGACGACCCCCACGGTCCGGCCGCCGAAGCGCCCCAGGGCCGTGACGATGTTGGGCGCCCACCGGGCGTGGAGCTCCTGGGCGGTGCCCTCGTCGAGGACGGACTCCACCAGCGGGTGCACGTCGTACGCACGCTTCTTGGACTCGGGGAGCATCGCGGAGAGGTCGCGGTCCTCGACGTCGTCGACGACCAGGCTGCCCTGGGAGCCGAGCAGGGAGGCCACGATCCGGGCGCGGTCGAGGGCCTCGCGCTCGGACTCGGTGAGGATGTGGACGACGCCGGAGCGGCGTCCGTGTGGCTCGGGGCCGCCCAGGCGCAGCATGTCGACGTCCTCGCCGGTCACCGAGCGGACCACGTCGGGTCCGGTGACGAAGATCCGGCCCTCGGGGCCGAGGATGACGACGTCGGTCAGGGCGGGGCCGTACGCCGCGCCGCCGGCGGCCGGGCCCAGCACCACGGAGACCTGCGGGATCTTGCCGGAGGCCTGGGTCATCACGTGGAAGATCCGACCGACGGCGTGGAGGCTGAGGACGCCCTCGGCCAGCCGGGCGCCGCCGGAGTGCCAGAGCCCGATGATCGGGATGCCGTCGGTCATCGCGCGGTGGTAGGCGTCGACGACGACACGGCAGCCGACGTCGCCCATCGCGCCGCCCATGACGGTGGCGTCCGAGCAGAAGGCGACCACGCGGGTGCCGTCCACGAGCCCGACGGCGGCGAGCATCCCCGAGTCGTCGTCGGGGGTGATGAGCTCCATGGAGCCCTCGTCGAGCAGGGCACGGAGCCGGTGGACCGGGTTGCGGGGGTCCTCCTCGCGGGGCAGCTTGGCCGGCTTCGCCGGGCCCGGGGCAGGCTGCGCCGTGGTCATCGGAACGACCCGAACGCGACGGCGACGTTGGCGCCACCGAAGCCGAAGGAGTTGTTCAGCGCGGCGATGTCGCCGTCCGGCAGCTGGCGGGCCTTCGTGGCGATGTCGAGCTCGACCTGCGGGTCGAGGTCGTCGAGGTTGATCGTGGGTGGCACGACGCGGTGGTGCAGGGCCAGGACGGTGGCGATCGCCTCGAGGGCGCCGGCCCCGCCGAGCAGGTGCCCGGTCATCGACTTGGTGCTGGTCACCACCACGTCGGAGGCGTGGGCGCCGAGCGTCGCGTGGATCATCAGGCCCTCGGCGATGTCGCCCTGGGGCGTCGACGTGGCGTGCGCGTTGATGTGCTTGATGTCCCCGGCGCCGATCTCCGACTCGGCCAGGCAGCGCAGGATGGCGCGGGCGCCACCGCGGCCCTGGGGGTCGGGCTGGGCGATGTCGTGGGAGTCGGCGGTGATGCCGGCCCCGAGCACCTCGGCGTAGATGCGGGCCCCGCGTGCCTGGGCGTGCTCGAGCGACTCGAGCACGAGGACGCCGGCTCCCTCGCCGAGGACGAAGCCGTCGCGGCCGGTGTCCCAGGGGCGCGACACGGTCGTGGGGTCGCCGCCGGCCTCGCCGCTGGCGGTCTTCGAGAGCGCCATCATGTTGGCGAACGCCGCCATCGGCAGCGGGTGGATCGCGGCCTCGGTGCCGCCGGCCACGACCACGTCGGCGCGGCCGAGGCGGATCTGGTCGATCGCGAGGGCGATGCCCTCGTTGCCCGAGGCGCAGGCGGAGACGGGGGTGTTCACGGCGGCGCGGGCGCCGACGTACAGGCTGATCTGCGCGGCCGGCGCGTTCGGCATGAGCATGGGGACGGCGAGGGGGGAGACCCGGCGCGGGCCCTTCTCCTTGAGCGCGTCGTAGTTGTCGAGCAGCGTGGTGACGCCGCCGATGCCGGACGCCATCGCGACGCCGACGCGGTCGCCGTCCAGCTCGCCCGCGGCCTGCGCCTGGTCGAGACCGGAGTCGGCCCAGGCCTCCATCGCGGCGACCAGGGCGAACTGGGAGGACCGGTCGAGGCGGCGGGCCTTGACGCGCTCGAGCACCTCGGTCGGCTCGACCGCGATCCGGCCGGCGATCCGGACCGGCATCTGCTCGGCCCACTCGTCGGTGAGGTACCGGACGCCGGAGCGACCGGCCACGAGGGCGTCCCAGGTGCTGGCGACGTCCCCGCCGACGGGGCTGGTGGTGCCCATGCCGGTGACCACGACTCTTGTGCGGCTCATGCTTGTCCTCGACTCCTGGTGCTCTGCGCCCGTGCGGCGCCGGCGGGGTGTCCCGCCGGCGCCGTCCGCGGCCGTGTCTGGTGCGCGTGCTGGTGCCCGGTCCGGAGGGACCGGGCGGGTGCGTCAGCCCTGGGCGCGCTCGATGAAGGCGACGGCGTCGCCGACGGTCTTGAGGTTCTTGACCTCGTCGTCGGGGATGGACACGCCGAACTTCTCCTCGGCGGCCACGACGACCTCGACCATGGACAGGGAGTCGACGTCGAGGTCGTCCACGAAGGACTTGTCGAGCTGCACGTCGTCGGCGTCGATGCCCGCGACCTCGTTGACGATGTCGGCGAGGTCGGCGCGGATCTCTTCGGTGGTGGCCATCAGGCGTTCCTTCTCTGTGGGTGTGTCGGTTGGTTGAGTACGGGGTGGTGCGGTTCGTGCGGGTGGTGCCGGCTCACGGGACGGTGACGACCTGCGCGGCGTACGCGAGGCCGGCGCCGAAGGCGACGAGGAGCGCGGTGTCGCCCGAGCGGGCGGTGCCCTCGTCGATCATCCGGTCGAGCGCGAGGGGGATCGAGGCCGCCGAGGTGTTGCCCATCTCGGCGATGTCGCGGGCGATCTGGACGCGCGCGGGCAGCTTCATCGAGCGCGCCATCGCGTCGATGATGCGCATGTTGGCCTGGTGCGGGACGAAGACGTCGAGCTCGTCGAGCGACACCCCCGCGCGGTCGAGCGCCTGCTGGCCGATCTTGGCCATCGCGAAGGACGCCCACCGGAAGACGGGGTTGCCCTGCATGACCAGGTGCGGCATCACCGGCTCGCCCGACGTGATGACGTCACGCCAGTCCTCGCGCTGCCGGATCAGGTCGAACTGCTCGCCGTCGGAGCCCCAGACGACCGGCCCGATGCCCGGGGTGTCGCTCGGTCCGACGACGGCGGCCCCCGCGCCGTCGGCGAAGATGAACGCCGTGCCGCGGTCGTGCAGGTCGAGGATGTCGGTCAGCCGCTCGACCCCGATGACCAGCACGTGGCCGGCGCTCCCGGCGCGGACGAAGTCGGAGGCCATGGCGATGCCGTGGCAGAAGCCGGCGCAGGCGGCGGAGATGTCGAACGCCGCGGCCTGGTCGGTGCCCAACTCGTGCGCGATGGCCGTGGCGATCGCCGGCGTCTGCAGCATGTGGCTGACGGTCGCGACGACCACGGTGTCGATCTGGTGGGCGTCGATGCCGGCGCGGTCGAGGGCCTTGCGGGCCGCGGCGACCGACATCATCTGCACCGACTCCTCGGGACCGGCCCAGCGCCGCGACTTGATCCCGGAGCGCTGCTGGATCCACTCGTCGCTCGAGTCGATCGCGTCAACGACCTCGGAGTTCGGGACCACGCGGGTGGGGCGGTAGGAGCCGACGCCGAGGATCGCGGCGTGCGGCGAGCCCTGCGAGGTCTGGAGGGCGACCATCAGTTGGCTCCCTCGGGGTGGAGGCGGACGAGGGGCTGGCCGGGGGAGACCAGGTCGCCGTCCTCGACGAGCCACTCGACGATCTGGCCGCCGTGCGTAGCCACGACCCGGGTGCGGTCGCGGGTGCTGGCGACGTCGCCGATGGTGGCGCCGGCCGGCAGCACGTCGAGCTCCACGGCCTCGCTGGAGAGGTGGAACGTGCCCTTGTTCGGGCTCACGACCATCCGCCAGGTGGGGGAGGAGTCCATGTGCGAGTACTCGCCGTGCTTGGCGCAGAACGCCCGAGCGTCGTCGAGCTGGTCGGGCGTCTTGAGCGCGAACGTATCGACGCCCTTGAGCGCCCGCTTCGCGATCCCGGTGAGAGTGCCCGCCGGCGGCATCTCCAGGATGCCGGTGACACCGAGGTCGGCCATCGTGTCGAGGCACAGGTCCCATCGGACCGGGCTGGCGATCTGGCCGACCAGGCGGCGCAGGACCTCCTGGCCGTCGTGGACGACCTGGCCGTCGCGGTTCGAGATCAGGGCCGTGCGCGGGTCGTGCGTCGAGACCGAGCGGGCGAGCGCACCGAGATGGCCGACGGCCGGCTCCATGTGTTCGGTGTGGAAGGCACCGGCGACGCTCAGCGGCATCAGCCGGGCCTTGGCGGGCGGCGCCGCGGCCAAGGCCGCGAGCTGCTCGGTGGTGCCGGCTGCGACGATCTGGCCGGGGCCGTTGTCGTTGGCGGCGGTCAGCCCGTGGGACGCCAGGGCGGCGAGGACCTCGTCGCGGTCACCGCCGAGGACGGCGGTCATGCCGGTGGGGGTGGTCGCGGCGGCCTCGGCCATCGCGTTGCCGCGCTCACGGACCAGCACCATCGCCTGCTCGGCGGTGATCACGCGGGCACCGGCGGCGGCGGTCAGCTCGCCGACGCTGTGGCCGGCGACCGCACCGACCTGGGCGAACGCGTCGGCCGGGTGCGGGAAGAGCTCGAGGGCGGCGACCAGGCCGGTCGCGACCAGCAGCGGCTGGGCGATCCGGGTGTCGCGGATGGCGTCCGCGTCGGCCTCGGTGCCGTAGTGGACGAGGTCGAGGCCGGCGACGGTGGAGAGCCACTCGAAGCGCGAGCGGAAGGTCCGGTCCTCGAGCCAGGGCTGGAGGAAGCCGGGAGTCTGGGCTCCCTGACCGGGAGCGACGATGACGAGCACGAGGTCAACTGTGCCGGGAACGCGCCGCCGGTTCGCCTCTGGCGCGCACGAATCTGGGTCGGTGTTCTTTGTAGGAAACCTACAAGTCCGTTCAGGAGCGCGCGTCGTCGCCGCGGCCGGACTGGCGGCCCAGGACGAGGGCGATCTCGAGGGTGAACCGGTCGCGGGCGTCCGTCGGGGCGTAGCCCGTCAGGTCGCCCACCTGGCGCAGCCGGTAGCGCACGGTGTTGGGGTGCACGAACAGCGCCCGGGACGTCGCCTCGAGGGACGACCCGTGGTGGAAGTAGGCCGCCAGCGTCTCGATCAGCGTGCCGCGGGCCTGCACGAGCGGGAGGTAGATCTCGTCGACCAGGTGGCGGCGCGCGTGCCCGTCACCCGCCAGCGCCCGCTCGGGCAGCAGCTCCGCACTGCGGACCGGGCGCGGTGCCTCGGGCCACCCGGTGGCGGAGCGGTGGGCGGACAGCGCGGCCCGGGCCGATACGTGCGCCCGCGTGAGGTCCTCGGCGACCGGGCCGACGACGACCGGGCCGTCCCCGAACCGGTCGACGACCGCCTGCGCGGCGGTCCGCGAGTCGGTGACGCCGCCGAGCAGCACGACGAGGCGTTCCCCCTGGACGGCGCAGAGGGCGTCCATGCCCGCGGCGCGCGCGGTGCGGCGTACCTCGTCGAAGACGTCGGTCTCGGTCCGGCGGGCCGGGACGGAGCCGAGCACGACGACGACGTCGCCGCGGGCCGCCCAGCCGAGCGCGCTGGCGCGGGAGAGCAGCGCCTCGTCGGCCTCGGAGCGCAGCACGGCGTCGACGACCAGGGCCTCGAGCCGGGCGTCCCAGGCGCCGCGGACCTCCGCGGCCCGGGCGTAGACCTCGGCCGTGGCGAACGCGACCTCGCGGGCGTAGCGCAGCACGGCGCCGTGGACGTCGGGGGCGTCGTCGGGGTGGACCAGCGTGTCGACGTCGCTCTCGACGACCTCGATCGAGAGCCGCACGAGGTCGACGGTCTGCTGCAGCGTGATGACGCCGGCCAGGGCGCGGGGCGCGGCGCCGAAGACGGAGGACGCGAGGGCGGTGTTCTCGGAGGGCCGGTCGCCGCCCTGGGTGTACCAGTCCACGAAACCCCGGATGCCCGCCTGGACGATCAGGCCGACCCACGACCGGTCCTCGGCGCTGAGCTCGCGGAACCACGGCATGTCCGCCTCCATGCGGGCCATCGCGGTGGTGCTGAGGGCCCCCGTCGAGCGCTGGAGGGCGTCCGCCGCGCGCTGGCGCGGGCGGGTGGCGGGTCGGCGGGGCACGAGGCCACGCTAGTGGAGGGGCCCGCGCGCCACCAGAATGGACAAATCCCCAGTAAATAAAGGGAATCGCCCTCCCCAATTGCGGGTACGTCTGGTTGAATCCGAGCCCTAGACGCCCCGTTTCCGGGGTTTTCAGGAGGCACCGTTGTCCGGCACGCCCCACGAGGTGCAGTACCTCACGCTCCATGGTCACCGACGCGCCTACGTGAAGGTCGGGCAGGGTCCCGTCCTCCTGCTGCTCCACGGGCTCGGGTGCGACCACACGACGTGGGAGCCGGTCATCGACTCGCTGGCCCGTCGCTACACGGTCATCGCGCCCGACCTCCTCGGTCACGGCCAGTCGGCCAAGCCCCGCGCGGACTACAGCGTGGGCGGCTACGCCAACGGCATGCGCGACCTCCTGACGGTGCTGGGCATCGACAAGGTCACGGTCATCGGCCACAGCTTCGGCGGCGGGGTGGCGATGCAGTTCGCCTACCAGTTCCCCGAGCGCACCGAGCGGCTGATGCTGGTCGCCTCCGGCGGCCTCGGCCCCGAGGTCTCGCCCGCCATCCGCGCCGTGACGACCCCCGGCTTCCACCAGGTCATGGGCGTGCTCACGCTGCCCGGCGTACGCCACGTCGGCATGGCCGGCATGCGCGCGCTCTCACGCACCTCGTGGAAGTCGACGCGCGACCTCGACGAGGTCGCCGAGATCTACGACTCGTTCAAGGACCCCGCCGCCCGGCACGCCATCCGCCACGTCGTGCGGGCCGTCGTCGACTGGCGCGGCCAGATCGTCACGATGGCCGACCGCGCCTACCTGACCCAGGAGATGCCCATGGGCGTCATCTGGGGCCGCGACGACAAGGTCATCCCCGTGCGGCACGCGAGCAACGCCGCGGCCCTGGCTGCCGACGCCCGCATCGAGGTGATCCCGAACGCCGGGCACTTCCCGCACAAGGACCACCCGCACCGGTTCGCCAAGATCGTCCACGAGTTCGTCCGGACGACCCAGCCGGCGACGTACAGCCGGGCGCGCTTCCGCTCGCTGCTGAGGTCCGGTCAGGTCGGCAGCGGCCCCACCGCGACGGTCACGAGCATCACCAGCGCCTGAGACGACGACGAAGGGCCCGCACCTCGATGGTGCGGGCCCTTCGGCGTTGCGGGGGGTGCCGGCTGCCAACTTCCCCGGATATCCGGGGAAGTTGGCACTTTCCGGGTGTTGCAACACCCGATAAGTGCGGGTTTCCCCGGATATCCGGGGATTCCTGCGCCTGCTGTGACAGGTGGGACTACGCGTCCCCACCCTCCTGCTTGCGTCCGGCGACGGCGGTGGGGTCGTCGATGCGGTAGGTCGCGAAGGCCTTCTCGACCTGGTCGCGGCCGATGGTGCCGGCGTCTGCCAGGGCCTGGAGGGTCTGGACGACGACCGACTCGGCGTCGATCTGGAAGAACCGGCGCGCGGCGGGGCGGGTGTCGGCGAAGCCGAACCCGTCGGCACCGAGCACGCGGTAGTCGCCGGGGACCCAGCGCGCGATCTGCAGCGGGACGGCCCGCATGTAGTCCGAGACCGCCACGACCGGGCCCTCGACGTCGGCCAGCTTGTCGGCGACGTACGCCGTCCGCGGGTTCTCGCCGGGGTGGTTGAGGTTCCAGTGCTCGGCCGACACAGCGTCGCGGGCCAGCTCGTTCCACGAGGTGACCGACCAGGTGTCGGACTGCACGCCCCAGTCCTCGGCGAGGATCCTGGCGGCCTCCTTGATCCACGGGAAGGCCACGCCGGAGGCGAGCAGCTGGACGCGCGGGCCCTCGCCGTCGGCGGTCGAGACGCGGTGGATGCCCTTGAGGATCCCCTCGACGTCGACGCCCTCGGGCTCGGCGGGCTGCTCGACCGGCTCGTTGTAGACCGTGATGTAGAAGATCACGCTCTCGCCGTCGGGGTCGGCCTCGGTGCTGCCGTACATCCGCTCGAGCCCGGACCGCATCACGTGCGCGACCTCGTAGGCGAACGCGGGGTCGTAGTGCACGACCGCCGGGTTCGTCGCCGCGAGCAGCGGGGAGTGGCCGTCGGCGTGCTGGAGGCCCTCGCCGGTCAGCGTCGTCCGGCCGGCCGTGGCGCCGATGAGGAAGCCGCGGGCCAACTGGTCGGCCATCGCCCAGATCGAGTCGCCGGTGCGCTGGAACCCGAACATCGAGTAGAAGATGTAGAACGGGATCATGTGCTCGCCGTGCGTGGAGTACGCCGAGCCCGCCGCGGTCGCCGAGGCCATCGCGCCGGCCTCCGAGATGCCCTCGTGGAGCATCTGGCCCTGGGCGGACTCCTTGTAGGACAGCAACATATTGCGGTCGACCGACTCGTACTGCTGGCCGGACGGGTTGTAGACCTTGGCGCTCGGGAACATCGAGTCCATGCCGAACGTGCGGTACTCGTCCGGCGCGATCGGGACGATGCGCTGCCCGATCTCCGGGTCCTTCATCCAGTCGCGCAGCAGCCGGACCGCCGCCATGGTCGTGGCGACCTTGTTCTTGGCGTTGCCCTGCTTGAGCTCGGCGTAGACCTTGTCGCCGGGCAGTTTGAGCGCCTTGGCTCGCACGACGCGGCGCGGGACCGAGCCGCCGAGCGCCGCACGGCGCTCGAGCATGTACTGGATCTCGGGGGAGTCCTTGCCGGGGTGGAAGAACGGCGCGGCGCCGGTCTCCTCGTAGGCACGCTCGAGGTCGCGGTCCGACAGCGGGAGGTAGAGGCGGTCCCGGAACTTCTTGAGGTCGTCCTGGGTCAGCTTCTTCATCTGGTGCGTGGCGTTCTTGCCCTCGAGGGCGTCGATCGTCCAGCCCTTGATGGTCTTGGCCAGGATCACCGTCGGCTGGCCGACGTGCTTGGTCGCGGCGTCGAACGCGGCGTACACCTTGCGGTAGTCGTGCCCGCCGCGGGGGAGCTTCACGATCTGCTGGTCGCTCATGTGCTCGACCATCTTGCGCAGCCGCGGGTCGCCGCCGAAGAAGTTCTCCCGGATGTAGTCGCCCTTCTCCGTGGAGTAGGTCTGGAAGGCGCCGTCGGGGGTGGTGTTCATCTTGTTGACGAGCACGCCGTCGACGTCGTGGGCGAGCAGGGTGTCCCACTCGCGGCCCCAGACGACCTTGATGACGTTCCAGCCGGCACCGCGGAAGTTGGCCTCGAGCTCCTGGATGATCTTGCCGTTGCCGGTGACCGGTCCGTCGAGCTGCTGGAGGTTGCAGTTGATGACCCAGGTGAGGTTGTCGAGCTCCTCGCGCGCGGCGATCCGGATGGCGCCCAGCGACTCGGGCTCGGCCATCTCACCGTCGCCGAGGAACGCCCACACGTGCTGGTCGTTCGTGTCCTTGATGCCGCGGTTGGACAGGTAGCGGTTGAACCGGGCCTGGTAGATCGAGTTGAGGCCGGTGAGCCCCATCGAGACCGTCGGGAACTCCCAGAACTCCGGCATCAGCCGGGGGTGGGGGTACGACGGCAGGCCGCGGCCCACGCCGTGCTGGACCTCCTGGCGGAAGCGGTAGAGCTGCTCCTCGTTCAGGCGGCCCTCGAGGAAGGCGCGGGCGTAGATGCCCGGCGAGCCGTGCCCCTGGATGTAGATCTGGTCGCCGCCGCCGGGGGCGTCCTTGCCGCGGAAGAAGTGGTTGAAGCCGACCTCGTAGAGGCTCGCCGAGGACTGGTACGTCGCGATGTGCCCGCCGACCTCGAGGCCCTTGCGGTTCGCGCTCGACACCATGACGGCGGCGTTCCAGCGGATGAACGCACGGATCCGGCGCTCGGCCTCCTCGTCGCCGGGGAACCACGGCTCGCGCTCGGGAGGGATCGTGTTGATGTAGTCGGTGCTGCGCAGCGCGGGCACGCCGACCTGCATCTCGCGGGCGCGCTCGAGCAGGCGGAGCATCACGTAACGGGCCCGCTCGCGACCGCGCTCACCGACGAGCGAGTCGAACGAGTCGATCCAGTCGTTGGTCTCGTCCGGGTCGATGTCGGGCAGCTGGGTGGGCAGCCCCTCGTGGATCACCGACGCGATCGACCCCGATCGGGGGCTCGTCGTGGTGTCCGAGGTGGTGCCTGAAGGGGAGGATGAGTCTTCGGTCACCGTGTCATCGTTGCACGCGCGTGGATCCTGCGAAATTTACCCATCGGTAGTCTCAGGGGCGGTGGATCGGCCCCGTCCGGGGGCTCCGCGGGACCCGAAGTCGCAGGTCGCGCGGTGGACACGGGTTGCGCCACCGCCGCAACTCCGGTGGACTACCTCCACCTTGCCGCCCGGGAACGGGCGGCTGACCTTGAGCGACCGGAGGATTCAGTGAGTTCGACCGCGGGTGGCGGGTCCACCCAGACAGACGGAGCCACGCAGGGCCCGGCCGAGAGGCTCGGCTTCAAGCCCGGCATGGTCATCCAGGAACTGGGCTGGGACAACGACACCGACGACGACCTCCGGGTCGCGATCGAGGACGCGGTCGACGCCGACCTCGTCGACAGCGACTACGGCAACGTCGTGGACGCCGTGCTGCTCTGGTGGCGCGACGAGGACGGCGACCTGGTCGACGGGCTCGTGGACTCGCTGACCGACCTCGTGGGCGGCGGCCAGATCTGGCTGCTGACGCCGAAGGTCGGCCGGCCCAACAGCGTCGACCCGGCCGACATCGCCGAGGCCGCCCCGATCGCCGGACTGTCGCAGACGACCACGGCCGCAGTGAGCAAGGACTGGTCGGCCACCCGGCTGGTCGCCCCGAAGACGCCCGCCTGATCCTCCAGCCCTAGGACACACGTGCTCCGATCCGCCCTCGGCCGCGCTGCCGCGACCGGCACCAGCCTCAAGGTCCTCACCGAGTCCGGGATCATCCGGCCCTACAGCCCCGCGGCGCTCCTGGGGATCGCCCGCACGATCCGGCGGTGGGGGACCGGCCCGGCCGGCGGCTTCGCGGCCCTGGCGGTCCGCGCGCCCGACCAGGTGGGGCTGATCGACGAGATCGGGTCGCTGACGTACGGCGAGATGCACCGCCGCTCGAACGCGCTGGCCCGCGCGCTGGCCGAGCAGGGCGTCGAGGAGGGCGACTCGGTCGCCCTGATGTGCCGCAACCACCGGGGCTTCGTCGACGCGACCGTCGCGGTCGCCAAGCTCGGCGCGGACATCCTCTACCTCAACACCGCCTTCGCCGGCCCGCAGCTCGTCGACGTGCTGGAGCGCGAGAAGCCGACCGTCGTCATCCACGACGAGGAGTTCACCGAGCTGCTCGCCAAGGCCGACGTCGCCCAGCGGGTCGTCGCCTGGCACGACGAGGACGTCGACGTCCCGACGATCCAGTCGCTCATCGACTCCCAGGACGACGGCGACCTCGACCCGCCGGACCACCACGCGCGGATCGTGATCCTCACCTCCGGGACGACCGGCACCCCCAAGGGCGCGCCCCGCAACGAGGCCGGCATCGACGCCGCGGTCTCGCTGCTGTCGCGGATGCCGCTGAAGTACGGCTGGCGCACGCACATCGCCGCTCCGCTCTTCCACACGTGGGGCTTCGCGCACCTGGCCATGGCCATGCTGCTCGGCTCCACCGTGGTGCTCCGACGCAAGTTCGACCCCGAGGGCTGTCTCGAGGCCGTGCAGTCCGAGAAGTGCGACTCGCTCGCGGTGATCCCGGTGATGCTGCAGCGGATCATGGCGCTGGAGGAGAAGACGCTGGCGTCGTACGACCTCCCGCAGCTGAAGGTGGTCGCGGCCTCCGGGTCGGCGCTGCCCGGCGACCTGGCGCTGGACTGGATGAACCACTTCGGCGACAACCTCTACAACATCTACGGCTCCACCGAGGTCGCCTACGCCTCGATCGCCAACCCCGTCGACCTGCGCGAGGCGCCGTCCTCGGCCGGCAAGCCGCCGTGGGCGACCGTCGTGAAGATCTACGACGAGGACGGCAAGGAGGTCGGGCACGGTGACGCCGGCCGGATCTTCGTCGGCAACAGCCTGCTCTTCGAGGGCTACACCGGCGGCGGCCACAAGGACATGATCGACGGCCTGATGTCGACCGGCGACGTCGGCCGCTTCGGCGACGACGGCCGGTTGTACGTCGAGGGGCGCGACGACGAGATGATCGTCTCCGGCGGGGAGAACGTCTTCCCCAAGGAGGTCGAGGACTGCCTGGCCCGCCACGAGGCGGTCGGCGAGGTCGCCGCGATCGGCGTCGACGACGACGACTACGGCAAGCGCCTCAAGGCCTTCGTCTCGCTCAAGAGCGGCCAGGACGTCAGCGAGGACGACCTCAAGGGCTGGGTGAAGCAGAACCTCGCCCGCTACAAGGTGCCGCGCGAGATCGTCTTCCTCGACGAGCTGCCCCGCAACGCGACCGGCAAGGTGCTCAAGCGCGAGCTCGCGAAGGACCCCGACGAGGACTGACCCACGGCACGTCGGCGGTGGCCGGGCCGGTGCGGCGGTGTCCGCGGCTGGTGCGAGGATGTGTCCACCATGGATGGACTCACCATCGGGGGACCGGCCCCGGACTTCTGCCTGCGCGACCAGTTCGGCCAGGACGTCACGCTCTCGTCGTACCGCGACAAGAAGGCCGTCGCGATCTTCTTCTACCCCTTCGCGTTCTCCGGCGTGTGCACGGGCGAGATGGCGGGGATCCGCGACCGGCTCGCGGAGTTCATGACCTTCGAGACCGAGGTGCTCGCGATCTCGTGCGACCCGGTCTACGCGCTGCGGACCTTCGCCGACCAGGACGGGCTGAACTTCCCCCTGCTCTCGGACTTCTGGCCGCACGGCGAGGTGTCGCGCGCGTTCGACGTCTTCGACGAGCAGAAGGGCTGCCCGCGGCGCTCGTCGTACGTCATCGACAAGGCCGGCACGGTGCGCTGGGCGGTACACAACGCGATGCCCGAGGGCCGCGACCTCGACGAGCACCTCGACCAGCTGCTCGCGCTCTCCTGACGCCGGCCGGCGACCTCGTCAAGGGGTCGCGCGCACTGGTCCAGCGTCATGGTCTGGACCGGAACCGCGGTTTTTCCACAACTTTCCGGACAAGGGGCGACAACGATCCGGGGACCGTTCTAACGTGGATCTCGTCGAACCGCTGGTGACCCGAGACGCCAGCGGTTCGACTCATTTCTGCCCGAGGGCGCCGTCCGTGGCGAGTTGCCGGACGCCGCGCCGGCTCGCGTAGTCTGTGCCCGCTCCGCGCCGGAGCCCGGGCGTATAGCTCAGCGGTAGAGCCCCTCGCTTACAACGAGGTGGTCGGGGGTTCGATCCCCTCTGCGCCCACCCGAGATCTTCTGCCCCCGGTCCCATCCGTCCGGCCACCGGCTCCGAACGCCTTGTGGCGCGGCTCACATGGAGGCGCGCACCCCTTCACACGGAGGCATGGATGAGCGACACCAGCAGGAGAAAGTTCATCGCCGTGGCCGGCGCAGGCGCGGCCGCAGGAACGGTGGCGCTGACCACCGGCTCCGCCGGCGCGGCCGAGGCGGCCGGCGCACGTCCGAGCGCGACGAGCGCCAAGGAGACCGTGGTCGCCTACGTCAAGGACCACCGCTCCAGCGAGCTGCGTCTCATGGTCGGCGAGCGCGAGGTCGTCGTGCACGACCGCGACCTCGTCACCCGCATCCTCAACGCGGCAGGGGGTCGCTGATGTCCTCGCACCGCGAAGCACCGGAGATCTCCAAGGACCCGGTCGCCGACAACACCGACACCTACGCGTTCGTCAGCCCGGACAAGCCGGACACGGTCACGCTCGTGGCCAACTTCATCCCGCTGCAGCAGCCGGACGGCGGCCCGAACTTCTACGAGTTCGGCGACGACGTGCGCTACGAGATCCACGTGGCCAACAAAGGCACGGGCGAGGCGGACATCACCTACCGCTTCAAGTTCCACACCCGGATCCGAAACGCGAAGACGTTCCTCTACAACACCGGCCAGATCAAGAACATCTCGGACGAGACCTGGAACCGCCCGCAGTACTACACCGTCAGCGTCGTCCGGAACGGCAAGGAGCGGACACTCGCCCGCAACCTGCCCGTCCCGCCGGTGAACGTCGGCAAGCGGAGCACGCCTGACTACAAGACGCTCTCCAACCAGGCGATCCACAAGATCGGCAACGGTCGCAAGGTCTTCGCCGGGCAGCGCGCCGACGCCTTCCACGTCGACCTCGGCAGCATCTTCGACCTGGGGGCGCTGCGCCCCTTCAACGAGGCGCACCTGATCTCCATGCCGAACATGGGCGGCGTCAACGCGGTGCAGTCCTACAACGTGCACACGATCGCGATCCAGGTGCCGATCAAGCAGCTCACGCGGGACCGCTCGCGGCCGAAGGACCCGATGGCCGAGAAGGCCGTCATCGGCGTCTGGGCCTCGGCGAGCCGGCGCAAGTCGCGGATCTTCGACCAGGAGTCGGGCTCCTACAAGGGCCACGGCCCCTGGGAGCAGGTCGGTCGCCTGGGCAACCCGCTGTTCAACGAGGTCATCGTCCCGATGGCCGAGAAGGACACGTGGAACGCCCGCCGGCCGCACGGTGACCGCCGCTACGAGAAGTACGTCAACAAGCCGGAGCTCCAGGGCCTGCTGCCCGTGCTCTACCCCGGCGTGTTCCCGAAGCTCGCGGCGTACGACAAGCCGCGTGCCGACCTCAACGCGATCCTGCTCACCGGCATCCCGGCCGGGATCGTCCCGGGCTTCCAGAACTACACCGGACCCGTGAAGTCGGACATGCTGCGGCTCAACGTCGCGATCCCGCCGTCGGACAAGCCCAAGAACCTCGGCCTCGTCGCCGGGGACGCCGCGGGCTTCCCGAACGGTCGCCGGATCCGCGACGACGTCGTGACGATCGAGCTCCGGGCGATCGCGGGCCTCACGATCCCGCTGGTGGACCCGTCGTACCAGCCGGACGACGCCGCCAGCGCCGTCACGGACGGGACGAAGAACACCAACGCGGCCGTGACCGGGAAGTTCCCCTACCTCGGTCTCCCCGGCGGGGGCTACCAGACCGAGCCCGGCACCACGAAGGCGTCGTGACCACCGCCGCGCAGGTCGAGAACCCGTACGCCGGGCAGGGCTCCGTCCTGCTCGACATCGGGGGCGACGTCGGCGCGCTGGTCGTCACCATGCCGGTCGAGATGGAGGGCGTCGAGGTCGAGATCAAGCCCGAGGGAGCCGACTTCGGGCCGGAGCACGACCACGCGCACAACCACTCGCACGACCACGGGCACTCTCACGACCACGGACACGCACACGGGTCGCCGCACCCGCACGTGGCCGTGGTCAACCGTCCCGTCGGTGGGCAGCAGGTGCCGTCGCTGGTGTTCCCCGAGCTCGTGGAGGGGTCCTACGACCTCTACGTCAAGGAGACGCGCGACATCCACCTGACCGTCGCCGTGCGCGGCGGGGAGGTCGCCACCGCGACCTGGTGAGCGTCGTACGCCGCGGCCCCGGTCGACCCTCGGGTCGGTCGGGGCCGCGGTGCGTGCGCCTGCGTCGGGCGCGACCGACGAAGCGGCAACGGGGGCTCACTACAGTGGTGGTCGTCACAGTCCTGCGCCCAGGAGGTCCCGTGCTCGTCCCGTTCAGCGTCTCCGACTTCATCGACCGTGCCGTGCAGGTCTACGGCGCCCGGACCGGCGTGGTGGACGAGCCGGACCAGCCGGCCGCGCCCCTGGGCGGGGGTGAGCTGACCTACGCCGAGATCGGCGCCCTCGCGCGCCGGCAGGCCGCCCGGCTCGACGAGCTCGGCATCGGCTTCGGCGACCGCGTGGCCGTGGTCAGCCACAACAGCGCCCGCCTGCTGACGGCGTTCTTCGGCGTCGCCGGCTTCGGGCGGGTGCTGGTGCCGGTGAACTTCCGGCTCCGGCCCGACGAGGTGAAGTACATCGTCGAGCACTCCGGGGCGCGGGTCCTGATCATCGACCCCGAGCTCGACGAGGTGCTCAAGGACGTCACCGCCGAGCACCGCTTCGTGATCGGCGCGGACGAGGACCTCTACGCGGCCGCCCCCGAGGACGGCGGCGCCGAGCCGGAGCCCTGGACCCCCGACGAGAACGCCACCGCCTGCATCAACTACACCTCCGGCACGACCGCCCGCCCCAAGGGCGTGCAGATCACCCACCGCAACATCTGGGTCAACGCGGTCACCTTCGCGATGCACACCGCGGTCACCGACCGCGACGTCTACCTCCACACGCTGCCGATGTTCCACGCGAACGGCTGGGGGATGCCGTTCGCCATGACCGGCCTGGGCGTCAAGCAGGTCGTGATCCGCAAGATCGACGGCGCCGAGATCCTGCGCCGGGTGCGCGACCACGGGGTCACCGTGATGTGCGCCGCGCCCGCGGTCGCCGCCGCCGTCCTCGAGGCCGCGCAGTCCTGGGAGGGCGAGATCCCGGGCCGCGACCGGGTCCGGATCATCATGGCCGGCGCCCCGCCGCCCACGAAGACCGTCGCGCGGGTCGAGGAGGAGCTGGGCTGGGAGTTCATCCAGATCTACGGGCTCACCGAGACCTCGCCGCTGCTGACGATCAACCGGGGCCGGGCCGAGTGGGACGACCTCGACCCGCTCGAGCGCGCGACGCTGCTGACCCGGGCGGGCGCCCCGGCCCTCGGCGTACGCCTCACGACCTCGGAGGACGAGGAGAACGCCGGCGAGGTGCTGGCCCGCTCCAACGTCGTGCTGGAGGGGTACTGGGAGCAGCCCGAGGAGTCGTCGCGGGCGCTGCGGGACGGCTGGTTCCACACCGGCGACGGCGGCGTGATCGGCGACGACGGCTACCTCACGATCAGCGACCGCAAGAAGGACGTGATCATCACCGGAGGTGAGAACGTCTCCTCCATCGAGGTCGAGGACGTGCTGTTCTCGCACCCGGCGGTGGCCGAGGTGGCGGTGATCGGCGTCCCCAGCGAGAAGTGGGGCGAGACGATCAAGGCGCTCGTGGTGCTCGAGAAGGGCCAGGAGGCCACCGAGGCCGACCTGATCGCGTGGTGCAAGGACAAGGCCGCGGGCTACAAGGCGCCGACGTCGATCGAGTTCCGCGACGAGCTCGCCCGCACCGCGACCGGGAAGCTGCAGAAGTTCAAGCTGCGGGCGCCGTACTGGGAGGGCCGCGAGCGGCAGGTGAACTGACCCTGATCGCCGAGTCGGCGCGTCTGCAGACGCAGAGGCGCCGACCCGGCGTACCGGATCTGCAGATGCGCCGACTCGGCGGTCGGGGATCTGCAGATGCGCCGACTCGACTAATCTCCGGGCATGCCGAACCTGCGTGAGCTCGTCGACCTGCTGCACGGGTGGTACCCACCGGGGACGGCGGACGGCTGGGACGCGGTCGGGCTGGTGCACGGGGACCCGGAGGCGCCGGTCCGCAAGGTGATGTTCGCCGTCGACCCGACGATCGAGGTCGCCCGCGAGGCGGTCGCGTGGGGCGCCGACCTGCTGGTCGTGCACCACCCGCTGTTCCTCAAGCCCGTGCACGGCTTCGCCGCGACGACGCCCAAGGGCCGCACGCTGGCGGTGCTGGCGGGGGCCGGGTGCGCGCTGCTCACCGCCCACACCAACGCCGACCGGGCGCTGGGCGGGGTGTCGGAGGCGCTCGCGACCGCCCTCGGCGTGACCGGGCTGGCGCCGGTCGCGCCGGCCTGGGACGAGCCGCTCGACCACATCTCGGTCTACGTGCCGCGGGAGCAGGCCGAGGAGCTGCGCCAGGTGCTGGCGACGGCCGGCGCCGGGCGGATCGGCGACTACGAGCACGCGTCGTTCTCGATCCCCGGCGAGGGCCGCTTCCGCCCGCTCGAGGGGGCCAACCCGACGATCGGCGAGATCGGGCGGCCCGAGGTGGTCGACGAGGCCCGCATCGAGGCGGTGCTGCCGCGGAGCCTGCGCGACCGGGTGGTGGCGGCCGTGCTGGCGGCACATCCCTACGAGGAGCCGGCGTACGGCGTCATGGAGCTCGCCGACCCCGGGACGTCCCCGACGGGCGCCGGGCGGATCGGCGACGTCGAGGAGACGACGCTGCGCGCCTTCGCCGCGACCGTCGCCGCGGCCCTGCCCGCGACCGCGCAGGGCGTGCGGGTCGCGGGCGACCCGGACCGCGTCGTACGACGGGTGGCGGTGTGCGGCGGGGCGGGCGACTTCCTGCTCGACGACGTGCTCCGGAGCGGGGCCGACGTCTACGTCACCAGCGACCTGCGGCACCACCCGGCGGGGGAGTTCCTGGAGAAGGACGGCCCGGCGCTGGTGGACGTGGCGCACTGGGCGGCGGAGTCGACCTGGCTCCCGCTGGTGCAGGCGCGGCTGACCGCGGCGCTGGGCGATACGGTGGAGTCCCGCGTCAGCACCACGTGCACCGATCCGTGGAGCTTCCGCGCCTGATCCGCACCCATCTGAACAGTGTCACCACCGAGGAGTCCCGCTGAAAGCCGATCCCGCCGCCCAACTGAAGCTGCTCGACGTCCAGGCGCTCGACGCCCGGGCCGACCTGCTGCGCCACCAGCTGGACAGCCTCCCCGAGCTCGAGGAGATCGCCGCGCTGCAGGCGACCCGCACCGAGCTCGTCGACCAGGCCCGTGACGCGCGGATCGTGGTCGACGACCTGACGGTCGAGCAGAAGAAGGTCGACGCGGACGTCGAGCAGGTCAAGGCCCGGCGCAAGCGGGACCAGGACCGCATCGACCAGGGCCTGATCAGCAACCCCAAGGACATCGAGCGGATGCAGCACGAGATGGTCTCGCTCGAGCGGCGGATCACCTCGCTCGAGGACGACGAGCTCGAGATCATGGCGAGCGTCGAGGACGCCCAGCGCACCCTCGACTCGCTCGCGGCCCAGCAGTCGGCGACCGACGAGCGGCTGGCCGTGCTGCTCGCCTCGCGCGACGAGAAGGGCGTCGACATCGAGGCCGAGCTCGCGCGCCTGGTCGACCAGCGGGCGACCGAGGTCGAGGGACTGCCCGAGGACCTGCTCGCGCTCTACGACAAGCTCCGGAGCAACCGCCGGGGCGTCGGGGCGGCCGAGCTGCGCCAGCGCCGTTGCACCGGCTGCCAGCTGACGATCGACCCGGCCGAGCTCGAGAAGATCCGCAAGTCGCCCGAGGACCTGGTCGTGCGCTGCGAGGAGTGCTCGCGCATCCTGGTCCGCTCGCCCGAGTCAGGCCTGTGAGCGCGGACCAGCACCAGCGGGTCCTGATCGAGGCCGACGGCGGCTCGCGCGGCAACCCCGGCCCGGCGGCGTACGGCGTGGTGCTGACCGACGCCGACACCGGCGCCGTGATCGCGGAGGAGGGCACCACGATCGGCGTGGCGACGAACAACGTCGCGGAGTACTCCGGCCTCGTGGCCGGGCTGCGGCTCGCCGAGGAGCACGCCCCGCGCGCCGAGATCGAGGTCCGGATGGACTCGAAGCTCGTCGTCGAGCAGATGTCCGGGCGCTGGCGGGTCAAGCAGCCGCACCTGCAGCCGCTCGTGGAGGAGGCGCACCAGCTGGCGCCGGCCGGCACGACCTACACCTGGGTCCCGCGCGAGCAGAACACGCACGCCGACCGGCTCGCCAACGAGGCGCTGGACGGGCGCCGGAGCGGCGTCACGCTGGCGGCGGACGACGTCGAGTCCCTCATCGAGGAGATCGAGAGCCCGGCCCCTGCCTCCGACGCGGCACCGGCGCCGGCCCGCGGCTGGGCGGCCTCGAGCGGGACGCCGACGACCATCATCCTGCTGCGGCACGGCGTCACGCCGCACACGCTCGAGAAGCGCTTCTCGGGCGGGCTGGCGAGCTCGAACCCCGGGCTCAGCGACGAGGGCCGCGACCAGGTCCGCGCGGCGGCCGAGTGGCTCGCGCCGCTCGCCGAGCGGATCGACGCGGTCATCGCGTCGCCCGTGCGCCGCACCCTGGAGTCCGCGGAGATCGTGGCGGCCGTGCTCGGCAAGAGCATCGAGGTGGAGCCCGGCTTCGCCGAGATGGAGTTCGGCACCTGGGACGGGATGACCTTCGCCGAGGTGGCCGAGCGGGACGGCGACGACCTCGACGCCTGGCTCGGCTCGCTGGACGTGTCGCCCGGCGGCGGCGAGTCGTTCCTCGTCGTCGAGGAGCGGGTGCTGGCCGGCCTGCAGCGGGTGCTCGACGCCCACGCCGGCCAGACGGTCGTGGTCGTCAGCCACGTGACGCCGATCAAGACGCTGGTCGCCCACGCGGTGCAGGCCCCGCTGGGGTCGGTCTTCCGGATGGAGCTCGCGCCCGCGTCGGTCTCGGTCGTCTCGTTCTTCACCGGCGGCCGCGACGGCACCGAGCAGCGCGCCTCGATGCGGATGTTCAACGCGCTACCGCCGGGCAACGACGCCTTCTCCGGCGCGGTGCGCTGGTAGCCGCGCGGTCGCGCCCGCTCAGACCTCGGTGACCACGACGTCGAGCTGGGTGCCCTTCGGCGTGGGCGCGCCCACCTCGACCTTCCAGCCGAGGTCGGTCAGCAGGTCGGCGAGCCGTCCGGGCGAGCGCGGGTTGCCGCCGTCCTCGAGCAGCGCGCGCACGATGCGCCCCTTGGTGGCCTTGTTGAAGTGGCTCACGACCTGCCGCTTGCCGCCCACCTCGTGCAGCACCCGCACCGTCGCCACGCGTCGCGCGACGTCGGCCGGGGGGCGCCAGAACGCGGCGTACATCGTCGACCGGAGGTCGACCAGCAGCCCGTCGCCGACCGCCTCGGACACGGCGGGCCCGAGCGCCTCGCGCCAGACCCCGGCGACCGGGCCGAGGCCGGGGAGGGTGGCGTCGCCGGAGAGGCGGTACGCCGGGATCCGGTCCGCCGGCCGCACCAGCCCGAAGAGCGACGAGGTGACCGCGAGGCGGGTCCCGGCGCGCCGCTTGGCCGCGGCGGACAGCGTCGCGGCGCCGAGCGCGTCGTAGAGCACGCCGGTGTAGACCCGGTCGGCCCGCGCCGTGGGAGCCGTGCGCAGGGAGGCGTCGAGCGCCACGAGGTCGAGCTGGGTCGGCCCGAGCCCCAGGGTGCTCGCGGCGCCCTCCGGGTCGCTCGCGCACAGGTCGACGAGGGCGTCGAGGACCCGTCCGCGGGCCTCGCTCACGCCGGGCACCCCGGCGAAGCTCAGGCCGGCCAGGTCCAGCGGGGCGCCGCGGCGGGCGGCGTACTTGCCCTCGCTCGGCGGGAGCACGATCAGCATGCGGCAAGGCTAAGGTCTGGTCATGCCGAGCAATCGAGTGGTGCACGTCCGGTCCACCGGCGACGGTGTCGCCGCCCAGAGCCTGCGCGAGGGGATCGCGCGGATCCAGGAGGAGCTCGGCGTGACGCCGGACTTCCCGGCGGACGTCGAGCAGGCCGCCGAGGCCGCGGCCGCGGCGCCGCGACTGCCCGACCTGGACCGCACCGACATCCCGTTCGTGACCGTCGACCCCGCCTCCTCGCGCGACCTCGACCAGGCGCTGCACCTCGAGCGCGACGGGGAGGGGTACGTCGTGCACTACGCGATCGCGGACGTGGCGGCGTTCGTCGAGCCGGACGGGCCGATCGACCAGGAGGCGCACCGGCGCGGCGAGACGCTCTACGGCGCCGACTCACGGATCCCGCTGCACCCGCCGGTGCTCTCGGAGGGCGCGGCCTCGCTGCTGCCCGACGAGGTCCGCCCGGCACTGCTGTGGACGATCAAGGTGGACGCCCGCGGCGAGCGGACCGACGTCCACGTCGAGCGGGCGCGGGTGCGCTCGACGGCCAAGCTCGACTACGTCGGCGTGCAGAAGATGGTCGACGAAGGCACCGCGTCGGAGTCCCTGATGCTGCTCAAGGAGGTCGGCGAGCTGCGGATCGCCCGGGAGGCGGCGCGGGGCGGCATCTCGCTGCCGCTGCCCGAGCAGGAGATCGACGTGCAGGGCGACCAGTGGGAGCTCGAGTTCCGCCAGCTGCTGCCGGCCGAGCAGTGGAACGCCCAGATGTCGTTGCTGACCGGCTTCGCCGCCGCGTCGCTGATGGTCTACGCCCGGGTCGGGCTGCTGCGCACCCTGCCGTCTCCGGACCCGCGCGACGTCCAGCGCCTGCACCGCGTGGCGCGCGGCCTGGGGATCGAGTGGCCGGCCGAGCAGCTCTACCCCGACTTCATCCGGGCCCTCGACGCCTCGAAGCCGGCGCACGCCGCGATGATCGAGGCGTGCACCCGCCTGCTGCGCGGCAGCGGGTACGTCGCCTTCGACGGCGAGGTCCCCGCGGACCCGCGGCACGCCGGACTGGCCTCGGAGTACGCCCACGTCACCGCGCCGCTGCGGCGCCTCGGCGACCGGTACGCCGGGGAGATCTGCGTCGCGCTCTGCGCCGACACCGAGGTGCCGGCCTGGGTCACGGCCACGCTGCACGACCTGCCGAAGGTCCTGCAGGACTCGGCCCGTCGCGGCCACCAGTACGAGAACGCCGTCCTCGACCTGGTCGAGGCCGGGCTGCTCAGCACCCACGTCGGCGAGACCTTCCACGGCGTCGTCACCGACGTGTCGGACGACAAGCCCACCCACGGCACCGTCGTGATCCAGGAGCCCGCGGTCGAGGGGCCGCTCTCGTCGACGGGTGACCTGCCGCTCGGCCAGGACGTCGAGGTCCGCCTCGTCACCGCCGACGTCGCGACCCGGAAGGTGGCCTTCGAGCTCGCCTAGGTGCCGGTGCGGGGGTCGCCGCCCGTGCGGCGGGCGCGGTAGACCTCGAGCCCGTCCACGTCGGCCACCTCGCGGTAGTGCTCGGCCAGCGCGACCTGCCCGTCGGACGGCGTGATGCCCCAGCCGGCCAGGTCGCTGCGCGTCAGCACCCAGGTCGGCCGGCCCGGCGCGTCGAGGACGGCGGTGAGGTCGGTCAGGTCGGGGTCACGGACCCGGACCGGGAGGCTCCAGAGCTCGTCGTACGGGCTGCTCAGGCCGGCGGCCTGCAGGATGTCGGGGTGGCCGAACGCGACCACCGCGGTGTCGCCGGGGTGGGCGTGCGCGGCGAGCCAGTCGGCGGCGGGCGGGGCCGGCCACGGGTGCAGCGCCAGGGTGCCCATCGCGACGGCGGTGACGGCGGCGGCGTACGCCACGAGCACCCGCGACCAGACGGTGGCGGCGTGCGAGCGTGCGGCGACCAGGCCGACGTAGAGCACGGTGCCGGGGACCAGGCAGACCAGGTAGTGCAGCCAGTAGCTGCCGCCGGCCACCACCGAGACCAGCTCCCAGCCGAGCAGGACGAGGGCGGGCCAGGCGGCGGGGCCGGCGGGGCGTCCGGTGGTGGTGGAGGGGCGCGTACGACGGCCGAGGACCGCGAGCCCGACGACGAGCACGGGGACGCCGCTGACGGCGAGGGCGACCAGGAGGTGGCCCAGCCGGGCGCTGGTCGTCCCGGTCGCCGAGGTCCCGATGACCCGGCTCGCGTCGATCCGGAAGAGCACCAGCGCGTCCCAGAGTGCCGCGGGCCCGGTGCCGCGCAGGGCGGCGCCGGCGAGGACGGGCGCGGCCAGCAGCACGGCACCGGCAGCGAGGGCGGCGAGGTGACGGAGCGCCTCGGCGGGCCGGCGCCGGGGGAGCCAGGCCAGGATCGCCGGGCCGGCGAGGACGAGGACGTCGACCTCGTTCTGCTTGACCAGGACCGCTGCGGCGCCGGCGGCGCCGGCGAGGAGCAGCCACCGGAGGGGGCGGGCCGAGGCCCGGGCCGTGAGCAGCGCGACGATCCCGGTCAGGACGAAGGGGACGGCGAGCAGCTCGGCGTTCACCTCCGGCGAGCTGCCGACCAGCGGGGAGACGAGCAGGGCGGCCGCGAGGGCCGCGGTCAGCGGCCCGCCGCGCGGCCGCAGGAGTGCGCCGACCCGCCCGGCGAGCAGCACCGCGACGACCACCGCGACCGTGCCGAGGAGACGAAGCGCCAGGGCATCCCCGACGAGGTGTCCCGCCGCGTGGGCGAGCGCGAACAGCGCGAGCAGGAGCGGTGGCCGGTCGACCCAGTAGGCGCCGTACAGCGAGTGGCCCGGGCCCCACTGCGCCGCCACCATCAGCAGCCCACCCTCGTCCGGCGACAGGGGAGAGCGCACGAACGGCAGCCGGGCGAGGGCGGCCAGCAGCGCCAGCGCGGGCACCACGAGCCGTCTCATGCTCCGATCGTGCGGCGGTCCACCTGCCCGGAACGTGACTGCGTGGGCGGCCGCACGGGCAGGAATCCGGCGGGCGCGCCGGCTCAGGCGGGGACGTCGTACGCCGTCCCGACTTCTTCCTGTCGGCCGGGCCGCATCAGCTCGTCGAGCACCCAGCGGACGTACGCCGGCTGCAGCATCACCTGCTCCCACGTGAACCGCAGCACCCGCCAGCCCGCGAGCACGAGCGCGTTGTAGCGGGCGCAGTCGCGGGTGTGCGCCTCCTTGCCGGTGTGCCAGGTCCAGGAGTCGGCCTCGAGCACGACCCGTCGCCCCCGGCAGACCAGGTCCGGCCGGACCTCGCCCGTCGCCAGGGCGATCCGCTGCTGTGGGACGACGCCCAGCCCGGCTTCCACGCAGGCACCGCGCAGCACCGACTCGAACGGGTTGGCCGCCCGTCCGTCGGCCGCCTCGAGGACCCGCCGCACCGCCGCTGCCCCGGCGCCGCGCACCGAGTCGGCGAGGGCGTCGAGCCCGGCCCGTGTCACCCGGCCGGACCGGAGCGCCGAGTCCACGACGGCCAGCGCCTCGTCGAAGGGCAGCCGTCGCGCGCAGTCCAGGCAGGTCCGCAGCGGCGAGGTCACGCCGTCGACGACGTCCTCGGGCCGCAGGTCCAGCCAGAGCACCCGAACTCCGACTCGTCGCTCGGCCGCGATCCGGCGTCGCGCCCCGATCGCCACCTCCGGCACCGGTGGCACGGTCTTCACGGCCCAGCCGTGGTGCAGCGCCGCGCTGCGGAGCGCCACGACCCCCGCCAGCTCGGCCGCGAGGACGCGCGCCTCGTCGGCCGCCGGCAACGCGTACCCGCCCCGCGCCACCCGCACCACCTCGCCGTGGCGCAGCGCGGTGCGCAACCGGCGGCGCGTGGTGAGCGCGAGCACGGCGCGGGTCCCGGCGACGCCGCCGAGCTGGGTGAGTGCCGCCACCGGGTCCATCAACCCAGCCTTCCCCCTTCGCGTCGCGTCTGCGCCGTCTCTCCACAGGCCCCACGGACAGGACGAACCCGGCCCGCGCGACCCGCTCACGCGGGGGCGTCGCACGCCGCAGACACTTCCTCCTGTCGGTGCGGCCGCCCCACCTGACAGGGTGGGGAGCGTGACCACGTCCCGGACCTCCGCCCTGACCCTCGCCGACTGGCGCACCCGCGTGGCCGACCTCTACGCCGCGGTCCGCGCCGAGTCCGACCCCGCCGAGGGCCACCGGCTCTGGGTGGCGGGCCGCTCCGAACTGTTCGCCCACCACCCGCAGAGCCCCACCGCGCACGTGCCGGAGCTGCGCGAGCACGGAGTGCAGTACTGGCCCTACGACCCGGCCCTCCGATTCGAGGTCCCGGTCCTCGAGGCCGAGCCCGACGAGCGCGACGTCGACGGCGGTGACGACGGCTCCGTGACGATGCAGCGCATCGGCCGGGTCGAGCTGCCGGCGCCGGTCGGCGGGTCCCTGGACGTCTGGTGGCTGCACCAGTACGCCGGCGGCCTGTTCGTGCCGCTGCGTGACGGGACCGCGGGGTCGGGCAGCTACGGCGCCGGGCGCTACCTGCTCGACACCATCAAGGGCGCCTGGCTCGGTGGCGACGAGGAACACCTGGTCCTCGACCTGAACTTCGCCTACCACCCGTCCTGCCGCTACGACGACCGCTGGCGCTGCCCGCTGGCCCCGCTCGGCAACACCGTCGAGGCGCGCGTGGAGGCGGGCGAGCGGCTGTAGCGGTCGTGGCGTCCGCCGCCAGGGGGAAAGTCGGGTGCGCGGAGTGGCAGGGCCACCTACCGTCGGCAGGCATGACCCTGCGCCTGCTCGCCCTGGCCGTCGACGCGCACGACCCCGCCCGGCTGGCGGCCTTCTGGGCCGAGGTGCTGGGACGCGAGGTCGTCGACGACGGGCGCGGGCTGCTGCTGCCGGGCACCGCGACCCAGGTCGGGCTCCGGTTCGTCGCGAGCACGTCAGAGCGGGTGGGCCAGAACCGTGTCCACCTGCACCTGACCAGTGAGGCGCTCGGCGACCAGCGCCGGACGGTCGACCGGCTGGTCGCGCTCGGGGGCCGGGAGACGGACGTGGGGCAGCTGCCCGACGAGGACCACGTCGTGGTGGCCGACCCCGAGGGCAACGAGCTCTGCGTGATCGAGGCGGGCAACTCCTACCTCGCCGGCTGCGGCTTCCTCGGCGAGCTCGCCTGCGACGGGACCCGCGAGGTCGGGCTGTTCTGGGCGGCGGCGCTTGACTGGCCGCTGGTCTGGGACCAGGACGAGGAGACCGCGGTGCAGTCCCCGGCCGGCGGCACCAAGGTCGCCTGGGGCGGTCCGCCGCTGGCTCCGCGGCACGGCCGGGACCGGCAGCGGTTCGACCTGGTCGCCGACGGCGTGTCGGCCGAGGTCGAGCGGCTCGTCGGGCTCGGAGCCACCCGGCTCGAGGCGCCGGACGCCCGCGGCGAGGTCGTGGCGCTGGCCGACCCCGACGGGAACGAGTTCGCGCTGTCGCCGGCCTGAGCGGTCAGTGCGGCTCGTCGACCGAGCGCGAGTCGGTCAGGGTGAGGGCACCCCAGCCGGCGACCACCCCGACGATGACGGCGAGCACGGCGAAGGTGACGCGCTCACCGTGGAAGAACGAGGCGACCAGGTCGCTGCTCCACACGCCGGCGGGGAGCGTCGTCGTGACCAGCGCCGCGACCAGCGTGCCGACCAGGGCGGTGCCGACGCTGGTGCCGACCTCCTGCGCGGTGTCGTTGAGCGCGGCGCCCACGGAGGTCCGGTTGGCGGGCATGGCGTCGACGAGGGCCACGGCGCAGATGGTCATCACGGTGCGCAGGCCGACCGTCATCACGACGATGCCGGCGGCGATCGCGGGGTAGCCGTGGCCGACGCCCCAGGCGAGGCCCGCCAGAGCGCCGGCCATCAGGGCCGCGCCGACGAGGCAGGCGATCCGGTGGCCGAACCGCTTGCCCAGGCCCTCCGACACCGGCGTCGCGAGGACCATGGTGAGGATGAGGGGGAGGTTGGCCAGACCGGCCCGCATCGGGCTCCAGCCGTAGGCGTACTGGAAGTGCAGGATCAGGCCGAACATCACGCCGGCCATCGCGATCGACGTGCCGACCTGGGCGATGGCCGCGCCGCGGACCGTGCCACTGGCGAAGAGGCCGAGGTCCAGCATCGGCTCGTCCGTACGGCGCTCGTGCCGGACGAACGCCCCGAGGGCGAGCAGCGCACCGAGCGCCGAGCCGAGGGTCGCGGGAGACCCCCAGCCGTGCTCGACGCCGCTGGTCAGCGTGTAGCAGGCGAACCCGATCGCGAGGATGCTGAACGCCGCGCCCGGCAGGTCCAGCCGGTCGGACGTGAGGTCCTCGGGCCGGTCGGCCGGCACCCCGAGGCGGACGCCCGCCCAGGCGACGAGGGCGATCGGGGCGTTGACGGCGAGCAGCCACTCCCACCCGACGTGCGCGAGCGCGGTGCCACCGAGCACCGGACCGAGGATGAAGCCGCTCATGCCGACCGTGATCATCAGCGTCATCGCCCGCATCCGCAGCGCCTGGTCGTCGAAGAGGCGGAAGACCAGCGAGTTGGTGATCGGGGCCATCGCGGCCGCGGCGAGCCCGAGGGCCGCGCGCAGGGCGATGAGCTCGCCGGGGCTGTGCACCAGCACGACCGCGAGGCTGATCAGACCGAAGGCGGTGAGGCCGACGAGCAGCACCCGGCGGCGGCCGACGCGGTCGGCCATCGAGCCGGCGGTCAGGAGCAGGCCGCCGAACGTGAGCGAGTAGGCGCCCGTCACCCACTGGAGTGCGGTCGTGCCGCCGCCGAGGTCACGCCCGATGGTCGGGAGCGCGATGGTGAGCAGGGTGTTGTCCACCATCTCGACGAAGAACGCCAGGCAGAGGGCGAACAGGGGGACCCACGCCGCCCGGAGGGAGAGGTACGTCCGGGCCTGTGCGGGCTGGATGAGGGCAGTCATGGGAGGCACCTCCTGGTGCGGGAGCGCCCGATCCGCGGATCGAACGATGTACGAGTATCGTACGATGTTCGAGACGATAGAACGTTGTTCGATGATCGCGCAAGACGACGACCGGCACCGAGGTGATGGAATGGCGCACATGGCAGGCACGGCACCGCGACGGACCCGGACCCGGACGAGCCCGGAGCGCGACGGCCGGCGCCGCGCCACCCACTCCCTGGAGGCGGTGATCGGCGAGGCGGTGGCGCTGCTCGACGAGGCCGGCGACTCGGCCCTGACCTTCCGGGCCCTGGCCGCGCGGCTCGGCGGCGGGGCCGCGAGCATCTACTGGTACGTCGCCAACAAGGACGAGCTGCTCGACCGCGCGAGCGACCACGTCCTGGTCGGGGTGCTCGCCGACACCGAGCGCCTGGTCGACGCCGAGGACCCGATCGACGGCCTCCGGTCGATGGCGATCACGCTCTTCGACGCGATCGCGGCCCGCCCCTGGCTCGCGGCGTACTTCATGCGCGACACGGGCGTGCAGCCCAACGCCCTGGCGCTCTACGAGCGGCTGGGGCAGCAGGTGCTGCGGCTGGGGCTCACGCCGCGGCAGAGCTTCCACGCGGTCTCCGCGCTGCTCGGCTTCGTCATCGGGATCGCGGCCGACCTGGGGCAGCAGCCGCCGCAGGAGGTCGCCGACGGCACCGTGGGGCGCGAGGAGTACCTCGGTCGCTTCGTGCAGCAGTGGCGCGACCTCGACGCCGCCGAGTTCCCCTTCCTCCACCACGTCGTCGACGAGTTCGAGGGGCACGACGACACCGAGCAGTTCCGCGCCGGGCTCGACCTGCTCCTCGCCGGGCTGAAGCTGCAGGCCGGGCGCTGAGCAGGGCGGCACCCTGCGGAGGGGCGAATGGGCTGGCCTGTAGGCCGGGGAATGGCCTCACGTGATCCCTGATCGTTGAAAAACGATGGCAAATCGCGCTGACCTGCACAGAAGCCACTCGCGACCGTTGAGCGGCGATGACCGTTTGTGAACATTCTGCGGACTCTCTGCGGACTGATGAGCCCCCTCCGCGTGTGGCGCGCGCATCACACGCGCCCTGTCTCCGAGCGGCCTCCTTCCGAGGCAGGCGAAGCGGGTATCCAAGGACCCACCGCGCGGCGTGGATGCGGACGGGCAAGTTCCTGTTTTTCGGCACAGATTCGGCTCGGCTGACGTACCGTCCTCTACCGCGCCGCTAACGGAACAACTCGACGATTGGTCAAACGATGAAGATGTGCCCGCAAGGCCACCAGAACGAGGACACGGCCGCATTTTGCAGTACGTGCGGACAGCCCTTGGCCGATAGTTCCGAGAGCGCCCCGGCGGCGCCCGTCCAAGCGCCCGCCGCGCCAGCCCCGGTTCTGCCACCGGCCCCATATGGCGCGGGGGCGACATCGTCGCCCAATGTGGCGCCGCAAAGTGCTCCGGCGCAGTTGAACACGAAGCTTTTGGTGATCGGGCTGGCGGTAGTTGTCCTCGTAGCAGGGATCGGCATCGCTGCGACCCTCCTGCTTGGTGCAAATAGCGGAGATGAGAAGGCTAGCGGGGACACTCTCCGTGGCACTGCCATCCTGTTCGATCCGGACGGGTCGGTCGAGGGTTCCTGGGACGACTGCAAGGGCACAGGAGGGTACTCGGACTTCGGCGAGGGCATGCGCCTATCGGTTAAAGGGAAGTCAGACGAGATCGTTGGTACGGGGAATGTTGTCAACGTGACGGAGGCGAACCTCGAGGACGTAGTCCGCGCGGATTGGGGGTCGAACGCCATCGGTCTGACTGAGAAGGAAGACCTGGCGGCTGCCGTTGATGAACTCCGCGACTTCTTGGAGTCGGGCGAAGGACTTTTGTGCCTTCTCTACTTCGAGGCGGACATTGAGCCGTCCACGTATTACTCGGTCGAACTTGCCGATCGCGGGGACCTCAGCTACTCCCAAGATGAGTTGAGGAAGAAAGAGTTCGCGGTGGGGTTCTCGTTGGGTGACTTCTGACTCTGGCTCGGTGCTCCGGCTGGTTTCGCGATACCTGCCCCGCGGCGTCATTGTGTGCGCTTGCGGTAGCGGTTGAGGACAAACGTCTCAGGCAGCGACCAGCCGGTGAAGCCTCCCGCGACAGTGAACGGTCCTGCGGTGTTTCCGACCTGTCCGGGGTTGGCCAGGAGTCGTGCGGTCGCGGTAGTGATCACTGCGGCCACGTCGTCGAATGGGTCGGCCCCGTCGAAGCCTCGGTCTCGGGTGTAGCTGCGGGCCATCGCGGTGACGATGGTGACGTGTTCCCCGGCCAGGGCGACAGTCGCACTGTCGCTCCGACCTAGGAAGTTTGCTACGTCCTGCCCGGTAACCATGCTCAGGCCGGGAAGCAGATGAGAGGGGGTGTGGCGAATGGGCTGGCCTGTAGGCCGGGTTCTGTCCCCGGCGAGCCGGGGGGCGACCATCCATCTACGACTGCCGTTGCCGACAGCCTCCAGCGGTCTACCCGCGCACTCGGGCGAGCAGCCCTCGGACGTGCGCGCGTCCGATGCCCGAAGGCGCCGGACTTCTTGACCTTGCTCCAGGTGGGGTTTGCCGAGCCGATCCGGTCACCCGGATCGCTGGTGGGCTCTTACTCCACCGTTTCACCCTTACCTCCCGGCCGGAGCCGGGCGGCGGTCTGTTCTCTGTGGCACTGTCCCGCGGGTTGCCCCGGGTGGGGGTTACCCACCACCTCGCTCTGTGGAGCCCGGACCTTCCTCGGCACCGCACCCGGGGGTACGGCGACGCGGTCGCCCGGCCAGCCCATTCGCACGCGAAGCGTAGCGTGAGGACCGCGGAATCCCGACCGGGCGAGGAGCGTTGACATGGACATGTACGACGACAGCACCCCCGTGACCGCGCCACCGGTCGTCTTCCCCGGCCAGCGCGGCCCCGAGACGGCGTACCGCGCCGCCCACGACCTGCTCAGCCGGCGCGCCCCGCGCGAGGCCCTCGAGCTGCTGGAGCCCGCGCTCGAGAAGGAGCCCGGCAACACCGGGCTGCGGGCGCTGCGGGCCTGGGCCTACCTCATCGGCGCGCGGTTGACCCGCGCCGAGGACGAGCTCCGGGCGCTGGTCGAGGAGAACCCGGACGACGACTGGGCGCGGCACGCGCTCGGCCGCAGCCTCGAGCGCCAGTCCCGCCTGAAGGAGGCGCTGCCGCACCTGCGGCTGGCCGCCGCGATGACCGGCGACCCCGAGCACGAGCTCGCCGTCCTGCGTGTGGAGCGCCGGATGGCCGAGCGCGGCGAGAAGGGCTTCGACGACCTCGTCTGAGCCCGCTCAGCCCAGCCGGGTGACCTCCACGTCGACGCTCATCGTGGACGTGGCCGTGCCGGAGTAGATCCCGGCGAGCGGCTTGACGTCCTCGTAGTCGCGACCGGTGGCCACGACGACGTACCGGTCGCACGGCTCGTGGTGGTTGGTCGGGTCGAAGGGGTGCCAGCCGTGGTCCCACCACTCCACCCAGGCGTGCGACTCGGCGCGGACGGTCTCGCCGACGCGCGGTGCCGGCTGCGGGTGGAAGTAGCCGGACACGTAGCGCGCCGGGATGCCCAGCGTGCGCAGCCCGCCGAGGACCAGGTGGACCATGTCCTGGCAGACGCCGGAGCGCTGCTGCCAGACCTCGGCGGCGTTGGACTTCACGTCGGTGGAGCCGGGGATGTACTCGACCTCGTCGTGCACCAACGCGCAGATCTCGCGGGCCGCGTCGCCGGGCAGGGCGGCGGCCTCGCCGATCGCACGGACCCGGGTGGCGAAGTCGGCCGGGGGAGCGACCAGCTCCGGGAGGGTGAGGTACTCCGTCCACCGGTCCGCGACCTCGCGCTCGGCCAGCTCCTCCCAGCCGATCGCCGCGGGCGGCGTCGGCGGGCGGTTGGTCTGGACGGTGGAGTTCGCGGTCACGACCATCGCCTCGTGCGGGTCGAGCACCTGGAAGGCCGTCACCGCCGTCCCGAAGTAGTCGCGGTAGCTGTAGGTCCACGGCTTCGGCGTGATCTCCAGCCGGGTGTGGACGGCGATCTGCTCCGGCGTGGTCTGCGGCGTCATCCGCGCCGTGTTGTACGACGCGACCGCCTTGCCGTCGTACTCGAACGACGTCGTGTGCACGATCCTGAGTTGCATCAGAGAACTCCCTGCCAGGTCAGGTGCTCCGCACCCGCGAAGTAGCGCCGGGTCACGGCCTCGGTCGCCTGCGCGCAGGTGCGCTGCAGGCGCTCCATCTCGTGGGGGAGGTCCGCGACGACGTCGTTGAGCGAGCGGTACTCGAGCTCGGCGCGCATCCGGCCGAGCAGCCGCTGCGCCTCGTTCTGGAAGCCGGCGCGCTGGCCGCCCGAGTCGAGGTTGTCGAGGCACAGCTCCGCGCGGTTGAGCGCGAAGACCACCGACCGCGGGAAGAGCCGGTCGAGCAGCAGGAACTCGGCGGCCCCGCGCTCGGTCTCCAGGCCTCGGTAGGTCCGCAGGAAGGCCTCGTAGGCGCCGCACGCCCGCAGGGTGCTGGTCCACGGGGCCCCGGTGTTGGCCGAGACCGCCGCCGTCGCGACCAGGCGCGAGGTCATGTCGGCGCGCTCCACGCAGCGGCCGAGCATCATGAACTGCCAGCCCTCGTCACGGGTCATCGTGGCGTCGGCGGTGCCGTTGATGAGGGCCGCCCGCTCGCGCACCCACTGGAAGATCCCGGGGGGTCGCATGCCGTGGAAGACGCCGGAGGGCAGGGCGCGGTAGGTCGTGTTGATGGCCTCCCACATCGGCACCGACAGCGTCTCGCGGGCGCGGCGGGCACTCTCGCGGGCGGCCGCCAGCGCCGAGGCGATCGAGACGGGGGAGTCGAGGTTGTAGGCCAGCTGGTCGAGCACCAGGGAGGTGTCCACGTGGTCGGGCTGGTCCTCGACGCCCATGATCGAGAGCAGCGCCCGGCAGGTCGCCTCCTCCTCGATGGTGGCGTCCTCGAGCAGCAGCTGGACCTGCACGTCGAGGATGCGGGCGGTGTCCTCCGCGCGCTCGACGTAGCGGCCGATCCAGAACATCGACTCGGCGATCCGGCTCAGCATGCGTGGTCTCCGTCCGTGGGCGTCTCGACTGGCTCGACGAACGAGCGGCTCGCTCCCTGCTGCTGCTGGTCCTGCTGCTGGCTCATCTCGCTCAGCGCGGTGCCGGCCGGCTGCGCCGGCGGGATGGGTACGTCGGGGGATGGCTGGGACCCGGGGTCGGGCGCGGCCTCGGCCTCGTCGACGGGCTCGGGCACCGCGGCCTTGCCCCCGGTCGGGCCGGCGAGCACCCAGGTGTCCTTGGAGCCGCCACCGCGCGAGGAGTTCACGATGAGCTCGCCCTCGGCGAGGGCGACGCGGGTCAGGCCGCCGGGCAGCACCCAGACGCGGTTGCCGTCGTTGACGGCGAACGGCCGCAGGTCGACGTGCCGCGGTCCGAGCCGCCCGTCGACGAAGGTCGGTACGGTGGAGAGCTGGACGACGGGCTGGGCGATCCAGGAGCGCGGGTCGGCGAGCACCTTGGTGCGCAGCTCGTCGAGCTCCGCCCTCGTGGCCCGGGGGCCGATCACGATGCCCTTGCCGCCGGAGCCGTCGACCGGCTTGAGGACGAGCTCGTCGAGCCGGTCGAGCACCTCCTCGCGGGCCTCGGCGTCCCCGAGCCGCCAGGTGTCGACGTTCTTGAGCACCGGCTCCTCGTGGAGGTAGTAGCGGATCAGGTCCGGCAGGTAGGTGTAGACGAGCTTGTCGTCGGCGACGCCGTTGCCGACCGCGTTGGCGAGGGTCACGTTGCCGGCGCGGGCCGCGTCGATCATGCCGGGGCAGCCGAGCACCGAGTCGGCGCGGAAGTGCACCGGGTCGAGGAACTCGTCGTCGATGCGGCGGTAGATCACGTGCACCGGCTCGAGACCCTTGGTGGTCCGCATCATCACGCGGCCGCGCTGGCACTCGAGGTCGCGGCCCTCGACGAGCTCCACGCCCATGGTCCGGGCCAGCAGCGCGTGCTCGAAGTAGGCGCCGTTGTAGACGCCGGGCGTCAGCACCACCACGGTCGGGTCGACCACACCGGCCGGAGCCGCGGCGCGCAGCGCGGTCAGCAGCCGCTGGGGGTAGCCCGCGACGGGGCGGATCCGGTGCTCGGCGATCGTCTCGGGCAACGCCGCCGAGATCGCGCGCCGGTTGGTCATCACGTAGGACACTCCGGACGGCACCCGGACGTTGTCCTCGAGGACGCGGAACTCGCCGGCGTTGTCGCGGATCAGGTCGATGCCGGACACGTGCACGCGGACGCCGTTCGGGGGCCGGACGTTGGCGGCCTCGCGGTGGTAGTGCGACGACGTGGCGATCACCTGGCGCGGGATCACGCCGTCGTCGAAGACCTGCCCGGCGTCGTACACGTCGGCGAGGAAGGCCTCGAGCGTGCGCACCCGCTGCTGGACGCCGGCGTCGATCTGCGACCAGGTGTCCATCTCGATGACGCGCGGGAGGATGTCGAGCGGGAACGCCCGCTCCTCGCCGCCGATGTCGAAGGTCACGCCCTGGTCGAGGTAGCTGGCCTGCAGGGCCTCCACGCGGCTCACCAGGTCTGGCGTGGTCATCGTCTGCAGGGAGCTGCGGAGACGGAGGTACGGCGAGCGCAGGTCGTCGCCGTCGAACATCTCGTCGTAGGCCGGTCCCCGGGAGCCGTAGCCCTCGAACATCGCGTTCATGTCCGTGACCCTACAAAGAACGTGTTGCAGCGGGGTGACGCGACGCGGGACGTCTCACGCCCCGGCGTACACCCGCCCCTGCGCGCGCAGCGCCTCCAGCACGACGCGCACGGCGACCCGCTCGGCGCGGTCGGAGCGGGCCAGCGCCGCGACGTGGCGGTACTGCGTCAGGCCCGCGGTCGGGACCAGCCGCAGCCGGGCGCCGTCGCGGTCGTCGGTCGCGAACCGTGGGAGCAGGGCCGGGCCGTGCCCGCCCACCACCAGGGCCTCCTGGGCGCGCAGGTCGGTGAACCGCAGCCCGATCCGCGGACGCAGCCCGGCGGCCGCGAACCAGTCCTCGAGCGCCCGGTCGAACGGCCAGGCCTCCGGGACGCCGACCCAGGACTCGTCGGCGAGCTGTCCGGGCTGGACGGCGACGAGGTCGCCGCTCGCGAGGAGCGGGTGGTCGGGCGGCAGGGCGACGTCCAGCGGCTCGTCGACGAGGGGGACGACGTGCACGCCGCGGCGGGCCCAGGCCTCGGGGTCCCAGCGGCCGTCGACGCCCGCGCGGTGGCCGACGACGACGTCCACGCGGTCGGTGTGCACGGCGTACTCGTCGCCGTGGAGGTCCGCCTCGACCACCTCGAGCGCGAGGCCGGGGTGCGCCGCGAGCCGGTCGAGCAGGCCGGGCAGCAGACCCTGCGCGGCGGTCGGGAAGATGCTCAGCCGGACCGTGCCGCCGACCTCGCCGCGCCACGAGTCCCAGGTCGCCTGGACCCGGGCCAGGGCGACCTCGACGTGGTCGGAGGCGTCGCAGAGCACGACGCCGGCGTCGGTGAGCTCGAGCCCGCGGCCGACCCGGCGGACCAGGGCGGCCCCGGCCTCGCGCTCGAGCTTCTTGAGCTGCTGGGAGACCGCGGTCGGCGTGACGTGCGCGGCCCGCGCCACCGCGGTCACGGTGCCGAGCCGGCGCAGGTCGCGCAGCAGGGCGAGGCGGTGCAGGTCCATGAAGCGACGCTACACAGTCCGTCGCGGAACTCTCGATGGAACTTCACGATCGGCCGCGGGAGGATCGTCCCGTGAGCTCACCGACGACTGCCCCCCTGCGGCACATGCCCCGCCGCGACGTCCTGCTCGCGATCCTGGTCTCGGTGTGCTGGGGCGTGAACTTCCTGGCGATCCACGCCTCGCTGGGGCACTACCCGCCGATGTTCCTGGTCGCGCTGCGCTTCGCGGTGCTCGCGGTCCCGACGCTGCTGCTCGTGCCGCGGCCGCAGGTGCCGCTGCGCTGGCTGCTCGGGTACGGCGTGGGGTTCGGCATCGTGCAGTTCGTCTTCCTGTACGCCGGGTTGGCGGCCGGCATGCCGGTCGGGCTGTCCTCGCTCGTGCTGCAGGCCTCGGCGCCGTTCACGGTGCTGATCGCCGCGGTGTTCCTGCGCGAGCGGCCGACCCGGGCCGCCTGGATCGGGATCGCGCTCGCCCTCAGCGGGCTCGGCGTGATCGCGGCGTACCGCGGCCTCGTGGTCTCGCTGCTCCCGACGGTGCTCGTGCTGATCGGCGCGCTGGGCTGGGCCTGCGGCAACATCGCCTCGCGGCAGGCGCAGGCGGACTCGCCGTTCCGGCTGATGATGTGGATGACCGTGGTGCCGCCGCTGCCGATGCTGGCGCTCTCGCTGGCCGTCGAGGGTCCCGGCCGGATCGGTCACGCGCTGGCCACCGGGCTGTCGCGGGAGGCCTGGCCGGCCGACCTCGGCCTGCTCTACACCGTGCTGGTCGGGACGGTCGTGGGCAGCGGGATCTGGACCTCGCTGCTGCGCCGGCACCCGTCGAGCTCGGTCGCGCCGTTCTCGCTGCTGGTGCCGGTCACCGGGATCACGACCGCGTGGCTGGTGCTGGGCGAGGTGCCGGCGCTGCCCGAGGTGCTCGGCGGCCTGCTGGTCGTCGTGGGGGTGGTGCTGCCGCACCTGCGGCGCTCGCGGCGTACGCCCGTGGCGCACCTGGCGCCCGACGCGAGCGCGGAGCCCGTCAGGGCAGGGTGAGGACCTCGGCGCCGGTGGGGGTGACGAGCAGCGTGTGCTCGAACTGCGCGCTGCGCCGCCGGTCGCCCGTGACGACCGTCCAGTCGTCGGGCCACATCACCCAGTCGGCCGTGCCGAGGTTGAGCATCGGCTCGATCGTGAAGGTCATGCCGACCTCGATCAGCGTGTCGTGGGCCGCGTCGTCGTAGTGCGGCACGATCAGGCCGCTGTGGAAGTGCGTGCCGATGCCGTGGCCGGTGAAGTCGCGCACCACGCCGTACCCGAACCGCGCGGCGTAGGACTCGATGACGCGGCCGATCACGTTGATCCGGCGCCCGGGCTTCACGGCCTTGATGCCGCGGGCGAGCGCCTCGCGGGTCCGCTCGACGAGCAGCCGCGACTCCTCGTCGACGTCGCCGGCGAGGAAGGTGGCGTTGGTGTCGCCGTGCACGCCGTGGAGGTACGCCGTGATGTCGATGTTGACGATGTCGCCGTCCTCGATCCGGCGGCTGTCGGGGATGCCGTGGCAAACCACCTCGTTGACGCTCGAGCACAGGGACTTGGGGAAGCCGCGGTAGCCGAGCGTCGAGGGGTAGGCGCCGTGGTCGCAGAGGAACTCGTGGCCGATCCGGTCCAGCTCGTCGGTGGTGACGCCGGGCTCGACGGCCGCCCCCACCAGGTCGCGGGCCTGCGCCGCCAGTCGCCCGGCGGCCCGCATCTTCTCGATCGTCTCGGCGTCCTTGACCTCGCTGCCGGTGAACGGCGCGGGTGCCGGGCGGTCGACGTACTCCGGCCGCGGGATCTCCGGCGGGACCGGGCGGCGGGGCGAGACGGTGTGGGCGCGGACGGGCGTGGCGAGGGGACTCACGCGTCCAACTCTAGGGTCGCGTGTAGTTTCACCGGACATGAGCAAGTACTGGTACTGCACGAAGCACTCCCGGGTCGAGCAGGGCGAGGACATCTGCCCGCCGATCGACCGCCTCGGGCCCTACGCCTCCGAGGAGGAGGCCTCGCACGCGCTCGAGAAGGCCGAGGAGCGCAACCAGGAGTGGGACAACGACCCCAACTGGAACGACGCCAAGTAGCGGTCGGTGTCCCGACCCGGATCGACGCGTCTCAACCGCAACGCCACCTCCCCGTGGCCGTTCGTGGGCATGGTGGGGATGGCGTGCGCCTTCTTCCTGTACGCCGCGAGCGGGCTGGTCGCCCCGTGGTGGGCGGTCGTGCTGCTGCTGCTCGTGTGGGCGTTCCTGACCTTCGTCGCGATCGCCTGGTGGAGCCTGCACCCGACGTGGGTGCCCTGGGTGGCGGTCGTGGCGATCGTGCTCTGGTTCGTGGCCGTGCTGGGCGGGGCGCTGCTGCTCAACTGGTCGGCCTGAGCGGCTCTCACTCGTGGCGGACGTCGATCACCAGGCGCCGCGGGTTGCTGAGGCGGAAGACCCGGTAGTCCGCCCGGTGGTTCAGGGCGACGGCCAGCCCGACCACGCCCTCGAAGTCGGAGGTGATCGCGAGCGCCTTGAGGGTGTCGAGGTGGGGACGGGCGATCCACGGGCCGTCGTACACGTCTCGGCCCTGGTAGGTGTGCCCGGCGGCGTCGAGGAACGAGAACAGCAGGCCCGACCGCCCCAGGATCGGGACCCTCTCGCCGGAGCCCTCGTAGGCGAAGTGGCGCTGGTAGCGCACGTTGCCGCGGGGGATCGCGCGGCGCAGGTCGACGACGACGCGGTCGAAGGTGTCGTGGGTCGCGTAGCGCAGGTCGACGACGCGGGCCTGGCGCTTCGCGTCGGTCGACCAGTGGGTCGCGTGGTCCTCCCACGCCGGCAGGGCGTCGGCGGGGGCGGCGGCGGCGAGGAGGGTGCAGGCGAGGGCGCCGGTCACGGCGGTCGCGAGGAGCGACGCGAGACGGGCGGTGCGGGGTCGGTGCATGGCGGTCTCCTGACGGGGTGGTGTCAGTTCGACGCGCGAAGGTGGCTCCCGGTTGTCAGCGGGGGTGGACGCGCAGCACGACGTCCTCGCCGTACCCGTTGTCGGTGGTGATGAGGAGGTCGCCGCCCGGGATCTGGGTGACCGAGCGCAGCCGGCCCGAGTGCTGGAGGGCGTCGGGCACGCGGACCTTCTTCAGCTTCCCGGCGGGGCCGAACTGCAGGAAGAGCGCCTCCTGGTCCTTGAGGACGCCGACGACCAGCGAGCCGCTGAGCGCGCCCCACTGCTTGCCGTAGACGAACGAGCCGCCGGAGGTCGCCTTGGTCGGGTTGCCGGAGCGCCAGCGGGCGTTGATCTGCTTGCCGGGCAGCGACTGGTCGGTCATCGGCACGCTCTCGTCGTACCCCGGACCCGGGTTGTAGCCGTAGTCCCCGCCGGCCTTGAGCTTGTTGACCTCGTCGTCGCGGTAGGTGCCCTGCTCGATCGACCACAGGCTGCCGTCGCGGCGCTCGGCGAGGCCCTGGACGTTGCGGTGGCCGTAGGTGTGGACGTACCGCTTGCGCTTGTTGTCGCTGCCGATGAACGGGTTGGCCGGCCACGGCTGGCCGGTGAACCGGTCGAGGCGCAGCGTCTTGCCGCCGAGCGACATCTTGTTCTCCGGGTTGGGGGCCTGCGCCGCGTCGCCGGTGCCGACGAGCATCGAGCCGTTGCGCGTGATCAGCAGCCGGCAGCCGCCGTGGCGACCCGTGCTGGTGGGGAAGCCGCCGACGAGCGTCTTGACCTTCGTGGCCCGGGTCGCCGCGGCGTTGAGCGTCCAGGCGACGACGCGGACGTCGTGCCCGCCGCCGGCCCGGGTGCCGCCCTGGCAGGTGTAGAACCGGCCGGTGTCGGCGAACTCCGGATCGATCGCCAGCGACATCAGGCCGGTCTCGCCCGAGACCCAGACCTGGCCGCTCGGGAAGCGCACGCGGTGCGTGCTGCCGTCCCACATCAGCAGGTGGGCGGAGTCGCGCTCGGTGACGAGGAAGCGTCCCGCGCCGATCGACTGGACGTCCCACGGGTGGTCGAGCCCGCTGATCATCGTGGTGACCTTGAGGCGCGGCACGGCGCGCTGGCCCGCCTCGCCCCGCTCACCGCGCGCCGCCTGGGCGGCGCGGAAGTCGTGGGTGGCGGCGCGGTCGTAGTACGACTGCGGCACCGCCGGCCCGACGACGTCGTTGCCGCGGTTGGCGAGCGCCGCGGTCGGGGTGGCGAGCACGAGGGTGAGGGCGATCAGCAGGGAGCGCATGTGACTCACCGTACGTCGATCGCCCGGCCGGCACGAGGCCCCGGGACGTCATACGGACGGAGCAGGGGTCGACACCGACCGCATGACGTCCCCGGGATCACAACCGAACGCGTCCCCGGTGCGTCCCACCGGCATGCACACCTCGACCGCGGCCGTTTTGGCGCTCCTGCTCACCCTGGGCGTCACGGCCTGCGACGGCGGCGGGGCCGGCGCCGCCTCCGCCTCTTCCTCCTCCGGTCGGCCGTCGGACGCGGTGCCCGCCGGGTCGGCGGCGGCTGTTGAGTCCTCGTCCGATGAGCCGTCTCCGGACGCACCGCCGGTGGACGAGCCGCCGCTGGACGTGCAGGAGGTGGGCGGTCACCGAGTGGTGCCGCGCGGGGTGGTGGGAGTGCAGGTCTCCGGCAACTGGGTCTCGTGGACCCGGATCGCGGCGGACGGCGAGGGCACCGGCGACACCGTCACCGTCCTGAACTGGCGGACGGGTGCGCGGCGCACGGTCCGATCGACGTTCGCGCCCGGTCGCATCGAGGGCGCGGACCTGGTCGGGCACTACCTGGTGCTCGCAGACCAGGCGCGGCCGGCTTACGACGCCGACACGGTCACGACCTGGCGGGTCCTGGCCGTCGAGGTGCGGACCGGTCGGACGACCCGGTTGGCCGGGTCCCGAACGCCGAGCCCGGCGCCGTTCCCGCGCGCAGCGGACGGTCGGGTGCTGTGGCAGGAGCTCGAGGATCCCGACGACCCGGCAGCGGGAGTCCGGGTGCGGACCTGGACACCGGGGGCGCGGGTGCAGGACATGCGGCGGCACGTGCGCGACGTCTACGAGGTGCTGCCCAGCCGGGGCGGGGCCGTGCTGGTGCGGTACGCCGACCGCCGGGTGCGGGGGCTCCCGGCCGGCGACGTACGCCGCTGGGGAGCGACGCGTGGACACGGGCGCTCGCTCAGCACCGACGGCCTGGGCATGCGGGTCAGCGCCGCCGGCGGTGTCGTCGCCTGGACCGAGCGCGCCGACGAGGGCCGGCAGAACGCGGACCCGGTCTCGTTGTGGACCCGCTGGCGAGGTACGACGCGACGGATCGTCGCGGACGGCTACCCGTCCGAGGTCGTGGTGGGGGCCGGGTTCCTGGCATGGTCCGGTGCATCCGGCCGGCTGCGGCTGGCCCGCCCCGACGGCTCGGCCCGGGTCGCGCTCGGCGGGCCACGGACCAGCGTCCCCGCCGGGGCGGACGCGGACCGGCACCTCCTCGCCTACGTCACCGGCACCCGGCTGCACGTCCTCGAGGTGGACTGACGGCGCTTCGTGGACGTCGGACGTCATGCGGACGGAGCAAGCGCCGACACCGTCCGTATGACGTCCGCCGGTCGCCCCGGGACGTCATACGGACGGAGCCAGCGCCGGCACCGTCCGTATGACGTCCGCCAGCCGCCCCCGGGACCGAAGACCCCGCGGACCCCTCAGAAGGTGTGCTCGGGCCCGGGGAACGTCCCGCCCTTGACGTCGGCGGCGTACTCCTGGGCGGCGCGGAGCAGCTCGCCGTGGAGGTCGGCGTACTGCTTGACGAACTTCGCCATCCGGCCGGTGCGCAGGCCGAAGGCGTCCTGCCAGACCAGCACCTGGCCGTCGCAGTCGACGCCGGCGCCGATGCCGATGGTCGGGATGTCGACGGACTTCGTGACCTGGGCGGCGACGTCGCCGGGGACCATCTCCATGACGACCGCGAACGCGCCGGCCGCCTCCAGGGCCTGCGCCTCCTCGATCACCTGCGCGGCGGCGTCGCCGCGGCCCTGCACGCGGTAGCCGCCGAGGTTGTGCTCGGACTGCGGGGTGAAGCCGATGTGCGCCATCACCGGGATGCCGCCCTCGGTCAGCTTGCGGACCTGCGGCACCATCGGCAGCCCGCCCTCGAGCTTCACCGCGTGCGCGTTGGCCTCCTTCATGAAGCGGACCGCCGTGAGGTAGGCCTGCTCGGGGGAGGCCTGGTAGCTGCCGAACGGGAGGTCGGCGACCACCAGCGAGCGACGGACCGAGCGGGTCACGGCGCGCACGAGCGGGATCAGCTCGTCGACGGTGACCGGCAGCGAGGTCTCGTTCGCGAAGACGTTGTTGCTCGCGGAGTCGCCGACCAGCAGCACGTCGATGCCGGCCTCGTCGAACGTCTGCGCTGCGTACTGCTCGTAGGCGGTGAGCATCGTGAACTTCTCGCTGCGCTGCTTCATCTCGCGCAGGTGGTGGGTGCGGACCCGCTTGAGCGAGGCACCTCCGCCGGGTGTCGCCTTCGCCGGGCCGGTGCCGTACGGCGCCGTCTCCTCAGCACTCATCGTGGGGCTCCTCGGTGTCATCTCGCGGCTCCCTGCTGGAGTCCACGGACCGTTCCTCAGGCTAGACCGCAACCGACGGGTAGCAGGCTGTGGCGGTCGTCACGGTGCGGGACGCGCAGGCGTGGTGGGCGGGGTGCCCGCCGCCAGCAGCCGGTCGAGCTTGGCCTCGAGGCGGTCCAGGTCGGCCCGGGTGGTGGGCTGGTACGCCGCCTTCATCGTGACCACGAGAGCGCCGCCGGCCTCCAGCACGACGGTCTCGGTGTCCTCGACCGCGGTGGCGTTCTGGCGGCGAATGCCGGCGTCCACGTCGGCGAGGCGCAGCCCCTCGCGGCGCAGGGCGTGGCGGTCCCAGGCGCCGTCGCGCGCCAGCACCGTGGGCGTCCCCTCGAAGATCGCCCGGGACACGCGCGTGCGCCCGGCGAGCCGGACGACGACCGCGTTGACCGCGAGCAGGGCGGCCGCGCCGATGACCCCGCCCAGCAGGGAGTTGTCGGGTCCGATGATCGCGTTCTGCACGACGTTCGAGACCAGCAGCATCACGACCAGGTCGAAGGTGTTGAGCTGGGCGAGGTCGCGCTTGCCGGCCAGGCGCAGCAGCACCGCGAGGGCGACGTACACCGCCACGGTGCGGATGAGCTTGTCGGGCACCGAGGTGCCCATCGTCATCAGGTCGCTCCACATGGGCTCATCGTGCACCCGGGACGCGTCAGGCCGGCGGCGACCACTCCGGGCGCTCGAGCTCCTCGACGAGCCCCTCGACCGCAACCCGGTCGGAGTCGTTGCCGGTGTGCGGTGCGGCGAACCACGCGGCGTACTGGCTGACCTCGTCGAGGCGCCACTCCAGGTCGAAGAGCTCGAGCATCGGCCCGTGCGGGTCCGCGAGGTCGGCGTGCCCCGAGTCGACCAGGGTCCGCAGGTCGCGCTCGCGCGGCGCGACCTTCAGCGACTCCCAGTCGACGAGTCGCAGCGGCCCGGCCAGCGTCCGGACCAGGTTGCGCGTGTGCGGCTCGCCGTGGGTCGGCACCCACGGGCGGTCGGCGGCCTCGCCGGCGAGGCGGTGGTACGCCGCCGTCCACCGCGCCACGTCGTCGAGGTGCGTCTGCAGGGCGGCCCGGGCCCGCGCGCCGAAGGGCCCGAGGTCCCACACGGACGGGTCCGCCAGCCGGGCGGCCAGCGTGTCGGCGAGGTCCGGCCCCACCAGCGGCGCCCAGCGGGGGAGCGACGCGGCCGGCGGCCGCGCGTGCAGCCGGGCGAGCTGGCGGGCGCTCTCCTCGGCGTCGGCGCGGCTGGCGAGCGGGCCGTCACCGGCGCGCTCGCCGGCGACCCACAGGGTCACCGACAGGGCGCCCCCCGCGACCGGCACCGTGCACCGGCCCGAGGCCGACGGCAGCGGCGCGACCGCGAAGTCGAGCGCGAAGGACAGCGCGCTCACCCCGGCGTACGCCGCCTCCAGGCTCGCGGGCGAGTGCCGCTCGCCGAAGCGGTCGTAGGTGACGAAGTACGCCGGCAGGTCGCCGACCGTCGCGCGCCAGTGGTGCGCCCCGAAGCCGACCGGCAGGTGCTCGACGCGGTCGACGGCGGCCGGCCAGGAGGCCTGCACGAGCGCGAGGACCTCACCGTCGCCCAGCTCGGCGGGTTGCTCGCGCACGCGGCTCCTCGAGTGGAGGTCAGGCAGGGGCGGCCGCGTCGGCGGCGGCCTCGAGCTCGGCGACGACGAGCTTCTGCATCCCCATCATCGCCTGCATCGCGGCGGCGGCGCGAGCGGGATTCGGGTCGGCGTGCAGCTCGAAGAGCCGCCGCGGCACGACCTGCCAGGACAGCCCGAAGCGGTCCTTGAGCCACCCGCACTGGCTGTACTCCCCGCCGGCCGCGAGGTTCTCCCAGTAGTAGTCCACCTCGTCCTGGTCCTCGCAGTCGATGCTGAACGAGATCGCCTCCGTGAACTGCGCGAACATCGGGCCGCCGTTGATCCCGCGGAAGGTCTGGCCGTTCATCGTCCAGTCGCCCGACAGCACCGGGCCGCCCTCGCCCGTGCGGATCACGGTGCCGATCGCCGCGTCCGGAAAGATCTTGACGTAGAGCTCCATCGCCTCCTCCAGGTTGTCGTCGAACCACAGGCAGGGGGTGATCGCTTGCATGGCGGGCTCCTTCGCTCCGGTCCCGGTCGCCGTGAACGGGTCTCGGTCGTGCAGACCAGTCGTACGCCGGGAACTCATCGCGTCGTGGGAGACTCGCCACGTGGACTTCTCCTCGTCGTACGCCCACGGGTTCGCCCGGGTCGCGGCCTGCACGGTGCCGGTCGCGATCGCGGACCCGGCCGCCAACGCGCGCACGGTGCTCGAGCAGGCGCGGGCCTGCCACGACGACGGGGTCGCGGTGGCGGTCTTCCCGGAGCTGAGCCTGTGCGGCTACGCGATCGACGACCTGCTGCTGCAGGACACCCTGCTGGCGGCCGTCGAGGACGCGATCGCCGAGGTGGTCGCCGGGTCGGTCGACCTGCTGCCGGTGATCGTGGTCGGGGCGCCGCTGGTGCACGGCACCCGCGTCCTCAACTGCGCGGTCGTGATCCACCGCGGCGTGGTGCTCGGGGTCAGCCCGAAGTCCTACCTGCCGACGTACCGCGAGTTCTACGAGCGCCGCCACTTCGCGCCCGGCGACGACCGCCGCGCGTCCACGATCACGCTGGGCGGGGCGACGGTGCCGTTCGGGCCGGACCTCCTCTTCGCCGCGACCGACCTGCGCGGGCTGGTGCTGCACGTCGAGGTCTGCGAGGACATGTGGGTGCCGGTGCCGCCGAGCGCCGAGGCCGCGCTGGCCGGGGCGACCGTGCTGGCGAACCTGTCCGGCAGCCCGATCACCGTGGCGCGCGCCGAGGACCGCCGGCTGCTGGTCCGGAGCGCCAGCGCGCGGTGCAACGCGGCGTACCTCTACGCCTCCGCCGGGCAGGGCGAGTCCACGACCGACCTGAGTTGGGACGGCCAGACGATGGTCTACGAGTGCGGCGACCTGCTGGGGGAGAGCGAGCGGTTCCCCGACGGGCCCCGGCGCACCGTCGTCGACGTCGACCTCGACCGGCTGCGCCAGGAGCGGCTGCGGCAGGGCACCTTCGACGACAACCGGCGCACGCACGACGTGCGCGTCGGCGCCTTCCGGACCATCGCCTTCACCCTCGACGCCCCGAGCGGCGACCTCGGGCTGCGGCGCAAGGTCGACCGCTTCCCGTTCGTGCCGGACGACGTGGAGCGGCTCGCGCTCGACTGCTATGAGGCCTACAACATCCAGGTCTCCGGACTCGGGCAGCGCCTGCACGCGATGACCACGGACACCTGGGCCCCGAAGGTCGTCGTGGGCGTCAGCGGCGGGCTCGACTCGACGCACGCGGTGATCGTCGCCGCCAAGGCGATGGACCGGCTCGGCCGGCCGCGCACCGACATCCACGCGTTCACGATGCCGGGCTACGCGACCGGCGACACCACGAAGTCGTACGCCACGCGCCTGGCCAAGTCGCTGGGCGTGACGTTCGAAGAGCTCGACATCACCGCCGCGGCCGGGCAGATGCTCGCCGACCTCGACCACCCCTTCGCCGAGGGTCGGCCCGTCTACGACGTGACGTTCGAGAACGTCCAGGCCGGGCTGCGCACGGACTACCTCTTCCGGCTCGCCAACCACCGCGGCGGCATCGTGCTCGGCACCGGCGACCTGTCCGAGCTCGCGCTCGGGTGGTGCACGTACGGCGTGGGCGACCAGATGTCGCACTACAACGTCAACGCCGGCGTGCCGAAGACGCTGATCCAGCACCTGATCCGCTGGGTCGCGGACAGCGGGCAGTTCGAGGCCGACACCAACGACGTGCTGCGCGAGATCCTGGCGCAGGAGATCACCCCGGAGCTGATCCCGCACACCGAGGGCGAGAAGCCGCAGGCGACCGAGGACTCCGTGGGGCCCTACGCACTGCAGGACTTCACGCTCTTCCACGTGATCCGTCGCGGCTACCGTCCCAGCAAGATCGCCTTCCTCGCGTGGCACGCCTGGCGCGACGAGGAGGCGGGGGAGTGGCCGCCCGGCTTCCCGGACGAGTCGCGGACGGCGTACGACCTCGCGACGGTGCGGCGTTGGCTCGTGGTCTTCACGCAACGGTTCTTCGCCAGCCAGTTCAAGCGCTCGGCGCTGCCGAACGGTCCCAAGGTCAGCGCCGGGGGCACCATGTCGCCCCGCGGCGACTGGCGGATGCCGTCCGACGCGAGCGCCGCGGCGTGGCTGGCCGAGCTCGAGGCGAACGTCCCCGACGCCTGAGGCCTTTACCTGGCCTTGACGCAACGCTGGTTCGCGCTTAGCGCCGCCGTTGCGAGTCTCCTCCTGTCCGCACCACACAGGAGGAGAAGACATGAAGCGCAAGCCGATGCGGGGCACGAAGCCGGCCCTCGTCGTCGTCGCGGCCCTGGCCCTCGTCGCCGCGGTCGGCACCGGGACCTGGGCCGCGATGAGCGACGACGAGCGGTTCACCAGCGGGGCCTGCGACGCCTCGAACTACCGCCTCGAGGCCGAGACCGAGGGCGACGCCTACGAGGTGAGCTTCGAGGTCCAGTCGTCCGCCCCCGGTGAGACCTGGGACGTCGTCATCGAGCAGGACGGCGCCCCGATCCTCGACGGCCAGCGGATGACCGACGAGGACGCCGAGATCGACGTCGACGTCACGGTCCGCGACGCGGCCGACGGCGACGAGTTCACCGCGACCGCCACGCCGTCCGGCGGGGGCGAGCCCTGCACCGCCACGCTCACCCGCTGACCCGGCCACACCCCACCGACACCCCAGGAGATCCCGTGAACGTCCTCACCCGCACCATCGCCCTCACCACCGCCGGCGCGATCGTCGCCGTCCCGACCGCCGTGCTCGTCGCGGCCCCCGCGCAGGCCGACGTCGAGCGCCAGGGTGCCTGCGGCAGCGGCACCTACGAGCTCAGCGTCGATCGCGAGGGCAACGGCTTCGAGATCGACGCCGGTCTCGAGAACCAGCCGGTCGGGTCGCGCTGGACCATCGTGCTCAAGCACGACGGCAAGCGCTTCGCCGAGGTCGTCCGCACGACCGACGGCGAGGGCGACCTCGACGTCGACCGCTTCCGCAGGAACACCTCCGGCAAGGACGTCTTCACGATGAAGGCCACGCGGGTCGGGGGCGGCACCACCTGCTCCACGAAGGTCACCACGCGCTGACCGCCGACACCGTCCGCCGGGAGTGGACGGCTCAGGCGGGCGGGCCGAGCTCCACGACGACCCGCCCGCCGCCGTACGACGACCGCTCCACGCGCAGGCCGCCACCGGACTCGGTGGCGGTCCGCTGCGCGATGGCCAGGCCCAGCCCGGTCGAGCCGCCGCCGCTGGTGCCGCGGTCGAGGACGTCGAGATCCGCGGGGAAGCCGGGGCCGCCGTCGTCGACGGTGAGGATCACGCCGCCCCCGGCGCGCTCCGCGAGGCTCACGCCCACCGGCGAGCCCTCGGGCGTGTGCGAGAAGACGTTGTCGAGCAGCACGTCGAGCAGCGCCACCAGGTCCTCGGTGCTGGTGCCGACCAGGATCCGCTCGTGCGACGGCAGCGCCAGCGCGAACGCCCGCCCCTGGTCCTCGCCCAGCGGCTCCCAGAACCGCGCGCGGTCGGCGAGCGTACCGACCGCCTCGGCCTGGGCGACCAGGCCCTCGCGGGCCGAGCGCCGGGCCTCGCTCACGACGTGGTCGACCATGCCGACCAGCCGGTCCAGGTCCTCGGCCAGCCGGTCGCGGTCGGCGGGCACCGGCAGGGCGTCGATGCGCAGTCGCAGGGCGGTGATCGGCGTGCGGAGCCGGTGGGACAGGTCGGCCACGCCCTGACGCTCCCGCTCCAGCAGGACCTCGACGCGGCCGACGAGCCGGTTCATGGCGCCGGTCAGCTCGCGCACCTCGGCGGGGCCTTCGGCCGGCACCGGGTCGGGTCGTTCGCGGTCGCCCAGCTGGCCGGCGTACGACGCGAGCCGGCGGATCGGCTGCACGAACGAGCGGCCGAGCCGGTCGGCCAGGAACAGCGCGCCGAGCAGCAGCACCGCCCCGAGGGCGGCGAGGACGACCCAGGCGCGCAGGATCCCTGACCCCAGCCCGGGCTCGCGCACCTCGACCCGCACGACGGGGGTGCTCTCCGGTCCGGGGCTGCCGCCGCCCAGCGAGCCCAGCGACACCGGGACGAGGATCTCCGCGCCGCCGTCGACGTCGTCGACCCGCGCCTGCCCGGTCGTGCGCGCCTGTCGCACCCGGGTGTCCTCGCCGGGGTGCGGCCCGATCGCGGTGCCGTCGGGGTAGAGCACCGTCGTGATCGTCTCGCTGTCGTCGTGGTTGATGCGCTCGAGGTAGTTGCTCACCGCCCCCGCATCCCCGCCGGACACCACCGTCTCGGTCGCCTGCACCTCGAGCGCGGCACGCGAGAGCCGGTCCTCGAGGGCGTAGCTGCGCAGCAGCACCGCCATCGGCACCAGCATCGCGAGCAGCACCATCGAGACCGCCGCGGCGACGGTGAGGATCAGGCTGCGGCGCACGGGCTCAGGCGCCTGGCGCGTCGTCGGACGCGCCGTCTGGCGCGTCGTCGGGGACGGCGAGGCGTACGCCGACCCCGCGGATCGTGTGCAGGTAGCGCGGCTCGGCCGCGGACTCGCCGAGCTTGCGGCGCAGCCACGACAGGTGCACGTCGACGGTCTTGTCCGAGCCGCCCCAGGCCTGGTGCCACACGTCGGTGAGCAGCTCGCGCTTGGTCACCACCTCGCCGGGGCTCTCGGCCAGCCGGACCAGCAGGTCGAACTCGCGGGGGCTCAGGTCGAGGACGCTGCTGTCGAGGGTGGCGCGACGGGCCGGGACGTCGATCTCGAGCCCGCCCACGACCAGGTTCGTGCGGGGGGCCCGGGCACCGGCCGAGCGACGCATGACCGCGCGGATGCGGGCCTCGAGCTGCTGGGTGGTGTACGGCTTCACGACGTAGTCGTCGGCCCCCGCGTCGAGGCACCCGATCAGCGACGGGTCGTCGTCGCGGGCGCTCGCCACGATGACCGGCACGTCGCTGACCGCGCGCAGCATCGACAGCACCTGGGTGCCGTCCACGTCGGGCAGCCCGAGGTCGAGGATCACCAGGTCGGGGCGGCTCTCGACCGCCATCGTCAGGCCCAGCATCCCGGTGGGCGCCGACGCGACGGCGTACCCCCGCTCGCCGAGGGAGCGCATCAGCAACGGGCGGATGCGGGGGTCGTCCTCGATGATCAGCACGTGGGCCACGAGGGGGACGGTAGCCGGGGTCGCCACGGCCTTAGCGTGGCCTTAACCCTCGCCTAGCGAGCGGCTCCGACCCCGTCGGCCAGACTGCCGTCGTGGATCCCGAACGCCGCCTGGCCCGACGCGCCGGCCTCTCCCTGGCCTGGGTCGTCGCCGCGACCCTCGCTGTGGTCGTCGGGCTCGTGGCCGTCTCGCAGGTGGGGGCGAGCATCCGCGGCCGCGGTCCGCTCGGCAACGAGACCGCCCGGGCCGCCGAGCTCCAGGAGGGCAGCGCGGTCCCGCTCGCCGACGCGGAGTCGGTGCGGGCGACCGTCGAGGAGGAGTTCGGTGCGTTCGTCGTGGAGTGCCGGGGCGCGGTCGCCTACGGCATCGAGGCCCGTCCCGACCGGGCCGCGGGCTGGCGCACCGTGAGCTACGAGCCCGGCCCGGACGACGACGTCGACGCGGTCTTCGCCAACCAGCGTCGCTCGATCGACCTCGAGGTGTTCTGCAACCGCGGCCGGCCCACCGTGAGCGAGCTGGAGCGCAACACGCTGCCGGACGAGTGAGCGGTCGACGACCCCGCGCGCGGCGCGAAACGCGACGGTGCGGGCGGGGGCCGTGGCACCCTGCCGGGATGAGGTACGTCGTGGCCGCGCTGTCGGTGGTGCTGCTCGCCGCGTGCTCGGGCGGGGGCGACGAGCCGGCGGCGCAGGTCCGGCCCTGGGGCAAGCCGGCCGAGGTCCGCGGCAGCGCGGTGACCGTGCAGTTCACCGGGAGTGCGTGCCAGAAGTCGCGCGACTACCGCGCCGAGGAGACGTCCGAGCAGGTCGTCCTGACCGTGCGCGAGACCACCGGCGGTGGCTCCTGCGTGGCGATGGCCGTGACGTACACCGTCGTCGCCGAGCTCGAGGCGCCACTGGGGGACCGGGCCCTGGTCGACGGCGCCTGCCTGCTGGAGAAGTACGCCGACGACCCGGACGTCTGCGGAGCCGACGCGAGCTGACCGCAACAATCCCGCGACCGTCTGCGTCTTCCTCTCGACAAGCGCGCCGGACCTCATCGGGAGGCCCGGGCGCCGTACGAAGGAGATCTCGGATGACGACCAGCCCGGCACGACGCGCGGCAGTCCTCCTCACCACCCTGCTCGCAGCGGGCGCCGGTCTCGCGGCCGCACCGGCGCAGGCCACGGCCCCGGCCTCGCACGCCGCAGCCGCGTCCCGGGCCGGTGACACCACCACGGTGACCTTCACGGTCCCGGACTGCCTGAAGTGCGAGATCACCCTGCACCAAGCCATCCAGGGTCGCCAGAAGGTCTGGCAGACGAAGACGAAGCGGGCCCACGACGGCGCCGTCACCTTCACGATCCCCACGAAGCGCACCCACGGTCTCGACGCCACCATCCAGGCGCCGTGGGAGGGCGCGAACGGCACGACGACCGGCTACGTCAGCCAGGTGGTCTTCCGCTACGGCCACGAGAAGCCGGGGAGCGACGTGTCGTCGTACGCCGACGTGAAGGCCAAGAAGCGGGGCAGCGCCTGCTGGGCCGGCACCGACGCGAGCGACGTGACGATCCCGCTCGAGGTCCGCAAGGTGAGCGTGGAGGGCACGACCGGCCCGACGAAGGCCACCGCGGCGTGGACCTCCACGACGCAGGACTTCTGGGCGCCGATGGAGCGCACCTTCAAGGGCATCTTCGGCACCCAGGACGTCCCGTTCTGCGCGCAGCCCTGACGACGGCCGGAGCGGCGGTGGGTGCTTCACGGTTTCGGTCACCGGATCGGGTGACCACCCACCGCCGCCCCGGGCGGTCCGACCCCTAGGCTGACGCCATGGGCAAGCAAGAGGACTTCGTACTCCGCGCTCTCGAGGAGCGAGACGTCCGGTTCGTCCGGCTGTGGTTCACCGACGTGCTGGGCTTCCTCAAGTCCGTCGCGGTGGCCCCGGCCGAGCTCGAGGGCGCCTTCTCCGAGGGCATCGGCTTCGACGGATCGGCGATCGAGGGCTTCGCCCGGGTCTACGAGGCGGACATGCTCGCCAAGCCGGACCCGTCGACCTTCCAGATCCTCCCGTGGCGCGGCGAGGGTCCGTCGACCGCCCGGATGTTCTGCGACATCGTGATGCCGGACGGCTCCCCGTCGTACGCCGACCCGCGCTACGTCCTGAAGCGGACGCTGAGCAAGGCGGCCGAGAAGGGGTTCACGTTCTACACGCACCCCGAGATCGAGTTCTACCTCTTCAAGGACACCCCGCAGCCCGGCGCCGACCCGATCCCGGTCGACCGCAGCGGCTACTTCGACCACACCGCGCAGTCGATGGGCGCCGACTTCCGCCGCGAGGCGATCACGATGCTCGAGTCGATGGGCATCTCGGTGGAGTTCAGCCACCACGAGGGCGGTCCGGGCCAGCAGGAGATCGACCTGCGGTACGCCGACGCGCTCAGCACCGCCGACAACATCATGACCTTCCGCACCGTGATCCGTGAGGTGGCGCTGAGCCAGGGCATCTGGGCGACCTTCATGCCCAAGCCGTTCACGACGCACCCCGGCTCCGGCATGCACACGCACGTGTCGCTCTTCGAGGGCGACAGCAACGCGTTCTTCGAGGCGGGCGCGGAGTACCAGCTCTCCCGGACCGGCCGCCAGTTCATCGCCGGCGTGCTGCGCCACGCCCCGGAGATCACCACGGTGACCAACCAGTGGGTCAACAGCTACAAGCGCCTCATCGGCGGCGGTGAGGCCCCGTCGTACGTCTGCTGGGGCCACAACAACCGCTCGGCGATGATCCGGGTCCCGATGTACAAGCCCAACAAGGGTCAGTCGACCCGCATCGAGCTGCGCACGCTCGACGCCGCGTGCAACCCCTACCTCGCGTACGCCGTCGTGCTCGCCGCGGGCATGAAGGGCATCGAGGAGGACTACGAGCTGCCCCGCGAGGCCGAGGACGACGTGTGGTCGCTCTCCGAGCGCGAGCGCAAGAGCCTCGGCATCGACCCGCTGCCGCGCAGCCTGCACGACGCGATCGGCATCGCGGAGAACTCCGAGCTCCTCGCCGAGACCCTCGGCGAGCACGTCTTCGACTTCTTCCTGCGCAACAAGCGCGCGGAGTGGGACGAGTACCGCGGCCAGGTCTCGGTCTTCGAGCGGGACCGGATGCTGCCGGTCATATGATCCGCTTCGCGCTCGGCGAGCCCTACCGGCCGGAGAGAGCCCGTCAGCTGCGGATCCTCCTGGGGGCGGCCGCCGTGGTGGTGGTGTTCCTGTTCGGCTGGGCCGCCCTGCTGCTGCTCGGGCACGGGTCCGCGTCCACGGCCCTCCTCGTGCTGGTGGTGCCGGGCGTGCTTCTCGGAGGACTGGTCGCGGGCGCGCTGCGCGCGGTGTCGAACGAGGACCCGAACGCCCGGCCCTGGGTGGCGGCGACCGGTCTCGTCGCGATCGTGGTGGCAGTGCTGCTGAGCCAGACGTTCATCGGTCTGCTCGTCGCGGTCGTCGCGGTCCCGCTCCTCCTCATCGGCGTGCTCCCGGGTCGGGACGACGATCCGCCGGAGCCGAGCGCCCACTAGGGTCGGCGCGTGAGCGCCCCGCGGATCCTGGCCGTCCAGCACGAGACCGACTGCCCGCCGGCGCTCTTCGGCACCTGGCTGGAGGAGGCCGGCTGCGCCGTCGAGGTGTGCCGTCCGTACGCCGGCGACGAGCTGCCCGACCCGACGTCGTACGACGCCTGGGTGGTGCTCGGCGGGCCGATGGGCGCGAACGACGACGCCGAGCACGCGTGGCTCGGGCCGGTCAAGGAGCGCGTCCGCGACGCCGTCGCGAGCGGGCTGCCCACCCTCGGCATCTGCCTGGGCCACCAGCTGATCGCCGTCGCGCTCGGCGGCACCGTGGCCCGCAACCCGCTGGGCCAGCAGCTCGGGCTGCTCGCGGTCGGCTGGACCGACGCGGCTGCCGCCGACGAGCTGCTCGGGCCGCTCGCCACGCCGCGGCGCGGCGTCCAGTGGAACGACGACCTCGTCACCGCCCTGCCCGACGGTGCGGTCCTGCTGGCCGCGACGGAGCGCGGCGAGCCGCAGGCCGTCCGGTTCGCGCCCCGGGTCTGGGGCGTCCAGCTGCACCCCGAGGTCGACGTCGAGGTGCTGCGACCCTGGGCCGCGCACGACCTCGGCTCCCACGAGGCGCGCGGGATCGACCAGCCGGCGGTGCTGCGCGAGATCGACGCCGCCCGCGGCGAGCTCGACGAGGCCTGGCGGCCGCTGGCCGCGGGCCTGGCCCGGATCGCCGGGTCCGCGAGGTCCGCCGGATGAGCCACCCCCCGGTCACCGCGGGCACCCTCGTCCGGCTCGGCTTCCGCGACGCCGAGCCCGCCCTCGCCGCGCTGCACCGTCTGGGCGCCGACGCGGAGCCGCTGCTCGCGATCCTGGCTCGGACCGCCGACCCCGACCAGGCCCTCGACGCACTGGTGCGCCTCGCCGAGGTCGTCGACGACCGCGACGCCCTGGTCGAGGAGCTCGTCGACGACGAGGGCACGGCGATGCGGCTGCTCTGCGTCCTGGGCGCCAGCAGCGCGCTCGCCGACCACCTCGTCCGGCACCCCGAGCACTGGCGCGAGCTCACGGACCCGCTGCTCGGCTCGACCCGCCCCGCGGCGTACGCCGTCCGCGCCGACCTGCTCCGCGCCGTCGGTGCCGACCCCGACGCCCCGCTGCCGACCGCGACCCTGGACGACGCGGCCGCGCTCGACGCGCTGCGCGTGGAGTACCGCCGGATCCTCTTGCGCCTCGCCTCGCGCGACCTCGCGCACCACCTCGGGCTCGACGACGCCGCGGCCGAGCTCTCCGACCTCGCCGCCGGCACCCTCGAGGCGGCCCTGGCCGTGGCCCGCCAGCGGGTCGCGGGCGCCGAGCTCGCGCGCCTGGCGGTCGTGGCGATGGGCAAGTGCGGGGGACACGAGCTCAACTACGTCTCGGACGTCGACGTCATCTTCGCCTTCGAGCCGGCCGACGGCGCCGACGAGAACGACGCCGCCCGCGTCGCCACGCAGCTGGCCAGCCACCTGATCCGGGTCTGCGGCGAGCACACGACCGAGGGCACGATCTGGCCGGTCGACGCGGCGCTGCGACCCGAGGGGAAGTCCGGGCCGCTGGTGCGCACGATCGCGAGCCACCGCGGCTACTACGAGCGCTGGGCCAAGACCTGGGAGTTCCAGGCGCTGCTCAAGGCTCGGCCGGTCGCGGGCGACCTCGCGCTCGGGGAGGAGTACGTCGCCATGGTCGCGCCGATGGTGTGGACGGCCGCGGAGCGCGACGGCTTCGTCGCGGACACCCAGGCGATGCGGCGCCGGGTGGTCAAGAACATCCCGCCGCGCGAGGCCGAGCGCCAGCTCAAGCTCGGGTCCGGCGGGCTCCGCGACGTGGAGTTCGCGGTCCAGCTGCTGCAGCTCGTGCACGGGCGGGCGGACGAGAGCATCCGCGCGCCCACGACGCTGAGCGCCCTGGCCGCGCTGACCCGGGGCGGCTACGTCGGCCGCGAGGACGGCGAGGCGCTCCACGAGGCCTACTCCTTCCTGCGCACCCTCGAGCACCGCATCCAGCTCCGCCAGCTGCGCCGCACCCACGTCGTCCCCACCGAGGAGGAGTCGCTGCGGGCGCTCGGCCGGAGCATGGGATTCGTCAAGGACTCGGTGACGGCCCTCGACAAGGCGTGGCAGCACGAGCGGCTCGAGGTGCGGCGGCTGCACGAGAAGCTCTTCTACCGTCCGCTGCTCACCGCCGTGGCCCGGATCCCCGGGGACGAGGCGCGGCTCTCGCCGGATGCGGCGGGCAAGCGGCTCGCCGCGCTCGGCTACCTCGACCCCAAGGCCGCGCTGCGCCACCTCGAGGCGCTGACGAGCGGCGTCTCCCGCACGGCGAGCATCCAGCGCACCCTGCTGCCCGCGATGCTCGACTGGTTCGCCGACGCCCCCGACCCGGACGCCGGGCTCTTCGGCTTCCGCCGGATCAGCGAGTCGCTGGGGGAGAGCCCGTGGTACCTCAAGACCCTCCGCGACGAGGGGCAGGTCGCCGAGCGTCTGGCGACCCTGCTCGCCACCTCGCGCTACGCCAGCGGGCTGCTGGAGCGTGAGCCGCAGGGCGTGCGGATGCTCGGCGAGGACCTCTCGCCGCTGTCCGCCGAGGTGCTCACCGAGGAGATGCTCGCCTCGGGAGCCCGCCGCGACGACGCCGAGAAGGCCACCCGCTCGATCCGGGCGATCCGGCGCCGCGAGCTCTTCCGGATCGCGACCGGCGACCTGCTCGGGCTGATTGACGTCGCGGACGTCGGGGCCGGGCTGTCGCGGCTCACCGACGCCACGCTCGAGGCCACCCTGGACGTCGCGGCCCGCGCCGTACGCCGCGCGCGGTCGCTGGACACCGCGCCCACGGTGATGGCGATCGTGGCGATGGGGCGCTACGGCGGCTTCGAGCTGTCCTACGGCAGCGACGCCGACGTGCTCTTCGTCCACCAGCCGGTCTCCGGCGCCGACCCGCAGGCGGCCACGTCGTACGCCACCGCCGTCGCCAACGAGGTCCGCCGCCTGCTCGCGCTCCCGGGCGCCGACCCGGCGCTGATCGTCGACGCCGACCTGCGGCCCGAGGGCAAGCAGGGCGCGCTGGTGCGGACCCTCGACTCGTACGCCGCCTACTACGCCAAGTGGTCCAAGGTCTGGGAGGCCCAGGCGCTGCTGCGCGCCGACGCCGTCGTCGGCGACCTCGACCTGCGCACCCGCTTCGAGGCGCTCGTCGACCCGCTCCGCTTCCCGGCCGGCGGGATCTCCGAGGACGACGTCCGGGAGGTACGCCGGATCAAGGCGCGCGTCGACCGCGAGCGGCTCCCGCGCGGCGCCGACCCGACGACCCATCTCAAGCTCGGTCGCGGCGGTCTCGCCGACATCGAGTGGACCGTCCAGCTGCTGCAGATGAAGCACGCCGGCCAGGTCCCCGGCCTGCGCACCACCCGCACCCTCGAGGCCCTCGTCGCCGCCCGCGAGGCCGACCTGATCTCGGCCGACGACGCCGAGGAGCTCACCCACGGGTGGCGCACGGTCAGCCGGATCCGCAACGCCGTCACGCTCGTGCGCGGCAAGCCCGGCGACCAGCTGCCGCGCGACCCGCTCGAGAAGGCGGCGGTGGCCGCGATCCTGGGCTACCCCGCCGGCGAGGCCGACGCGATGGTCAACGACTACCTGCGCATCACGCGGCACGCGCACGCGGTCGTCGAGCGGATCTTCTGGGAGTAGCCCTCGTGGGTCGAGGAGGTCGCGCCCCTGCCGGTTGAGGAGGTCGCGCAGCGACCGTCTCGAAACCGCCTTGCACGCGACCGCGCCGGCGACGAGGCTCGACCGGTGCTGTCCACGACCCCGACGCTGTTCCTGACCGTGGGCCTCCCCGGCGCCGGCAAGACGACCCGTGCCCGCGAGCTGGCTACCGCGCACGGCATCCTGCGGCTGACGCCGGACGACTGGATGGCGCCGCTGTTCGGGCACAGCGACGCCGGCGGCCGGCGCGACATCCTGGAGGGCCGGATGGTCTGGGTGGCGCACGAGGTGCTCGTCAGCGGGTCGTCGGTGGTGCTGGACTTCGGGTGCTGGTCGCCGGAGGAGCGCTACGCGATCCGGGCCGTGGCCGAGCACGCCGGTGCGGCGTTCACGATGGAGCACCTGCAGGTGCCGGAGGACGAACGACGGCGCCGGTGCGACCGGCGCTGGACCGAGGCGCCGGAGACCACCTTCGAGATGACGGCCGAGGACCACGACCGGTTCGTGGCGCTGTGCCGGCCGCCGACGGCCGAGGAGCTCGCGGGCGGTCCGCTGCCGGCCCCGCCGAGCGGCTCGGCGAGCTGGCTGGCCTGGGCGAGCGACCGGTGGCCGACGCTGCCCCGGCTGGACGCCTGAGCGCCGCGGTCAGCGGTTCTCGTACGCCCACAGGTTGCCCACCCGTCGTACGACGTCGGGCGAGAGCTCCGGCCAGCGGCGGGCGACCCGGGCGGCGACCTCGGCCGCGGCGGGGCCGAGGTCCGGCTCGGTCGCGACGACCTTGCGGCCCTCGCGGTGGGCGAACTCCAGCACCTCGTTGACGGCGTCGAGCGCGGCCACGCCCCGCGAGGGACCGGCGACCATCATCACGGCCTCCCCGGAGACCGTCGGGTGGCCGGCGTCCGCGGTGACCAGGGCGACGGCCAGGGCCGCGTCGAGCGACAGCGGCTCAGCCACGGGCGTCGACGTCGGCGAGGAAGCCGAGCAGTCCCTCGAAGTAGGTCTCCTGGTCGTCCACGATCGCGAGGTGCGAGCCCTCGGGGCAGTGGTGGTAGCGGCCGTCGGGGAGCTGGGTCGCCATCCACTCGAGGTAGGCCGGGTCCATCGTGTCGTGGGCGGCGCCCATCACCAGCGTCGGCACCGTGATCGCCGACAGGTTGGCACTGCGGTCCCACTCCAGCAGCTTGCCGCTGGCCCCGAGCTCGCTGGGCCCCTGCATCGGTGCGTAGATGTCGTGGTTGATGTGGGAGAACGACCGCACCACCGGCTCGGGCCACTCGTCGAGCGGCAGCCGGCACACGTGGTGGACGTAGTGGTGCTCGATCAGGAGCGCTTCGTACGACGGGTCGTTGGTGCGGCCCTCGCGCTCGAGGCGCTTGATCTCGGCCAGGGCGTCCTGGTCCATCGGCGGCATCAGCACCTGCTCGGCGTACTCGTTGTAGCGCGGGACGCTGGCCATCATGTTGGAGACGACCAGACCCCGCAGGTGCTCCTGGTGGGCGAGGGCGTACTCGATCGCCAGCACCCCGCCCCACGACTGCCCGTAGAGGAAGAAGTTCTCGCGGTCGAGCCCGAGCGCCACGCGCACCTGCTCGACCTCGTCGACGAAGCGGTCGATCTCCCACAGCGACGGGTCGTCGGGCTGGTCGCTGTAGTGCGAGCCGAGCTGGTCGTAGTAGTAGTACTCGATGCCGGCGGCGGGCAGGAAGCTGTCACAGGACTCGAGGTACTCGTGCGTCGCGGCCGGGCCGCCGTGCAGCAGCAGCACCTTGACGGTCGGGTTGTTGCCCACCCGCTTGGTCCACACCCGGAAGTCGCCGGCGGGCGTGCTGATCGGGATCATCCGGACCCCGCCGCTGATGCGGTCGGCCCGTCCGGTGCTGTCGTAGTAGCTGTCCACGGCCCCAGCCTGTCACGGGTTGCTGGCTACTGTGGAGGGCATGACTGACGACCAGACGCGCAGCCGCGCGACGACCCTGCTGGGCCTGCACCAGGCACCCGAGCTCCTCACGGTGGTGAACGTGTGGGACGTGATCTCCGCGACCGTCGTGGCCGACGTCGAGGGCACCAAGGCCCTCGCCACCGCGAGCCACTCCATCGCCGCGTCCTACGGGTACGCCGACGGCGAGAACATCCCCGTCGACCTGATGATCGAGGCAGTCGGCCGGATCGCCGCGGCCACGTCGCTGCCGGTGAGCGCCGACCTCGAGGGCGGGTACGGCGACCCCGCCGGCACCATCCGCAAGGCCATCGGCGTCGGCATCGTCGGCGCCAACCTCGAGGACCAGATGCGTCCGCTCGCGGAGGCCGCGGGCAACGTCGAGAAGATCATGAAGGTCGCCCAGGACGAGGGCGTCGACTTCGTCCTCAACGCGCGCACCGACGCCTTCGTCAAGGCTGGCGACCGCGACCCCGCCGAGGTCCTCCGGGACGCCGTCGAGCGCGGCAAGGCCTACCTCGACGCCGGTGCCCCGGTCGTCTTCGTGCCCGGCCGGCTGAACGAGGAGCAGGTGTCGACGCTGGTCGAGGCGTTCGGCCCGCAGCGCCTGACGCTGATCGGCATCCCCGGGACGCCCTCGCTGAAGCGGCTCGAGGAGCTCGGCGTCGCCCGTGTCTCCTACGGCCCCATGGCGCAGAACGTCGCGCTCACCGCCCTGCAGGAGCTCGTCGAGGAAGTGCAGCGCGGCGGCGGCGTGCCGTCGACGATGCGGATGCTCAACTGACCGACGTCCGGACGTGACACGCCTCCCCGTCCAGGGGACGGGGAGGCGTGGCGGTCCTCGCAGATCGGGGGAACCCGCTCGGACCTACGTCAGCATGGCCAGCGCCACCTGCCACCAACCTGACTGGCTCAGGCGCGCGGCAGCCGCAGCGTGAAGATCGCGCCGGTGTCCGGCGCCGTGTCGTCGGTGACCTCGGCCCCGACCTCGCCGCCCACCGAGCGCGCGACCCGTCGCGCGATCCCGAGACCCAGGCCGGTGCCCCCGCCCGGCCCGCTCGCGCCGGGCGTGAAGAGCTGCGGGCGGACCGCCGCGTCGATGCCGGCGCCGTCGTCGGCGACCCGGAGGACGACCGAGCGCCCGACGACCTCGGCGCCGACGCTCACCCGGCTCCGGGCGTGCCGCACGGCGTTGTCGACGAGCGGAGCCAGCGCGCGCACGGCCAGGTCGCGCGGCGACGCGAGGCGTACGTCGTGGAGCGCGGCGGCCGTGTCGTCGAAGACGATCCCCTCGGGCACGAGTCCGGCGACGCCTGCGACGACCTCGTCGACCCGGCAGGTCGAGGACTGCTCCCGCGCGCTCGGGTCCCGGGCCAGGTCGAGCAGGGTCGTGATGGTCTCGGCCATCGCACGCGACGACACCGCGATCTGCTCGAGGTCGGTCTGCGCGTCCTCGTCCAGACCGCCGCGCAGCAGCGCCAGGTCGGCCGCGCCCTGGATCGCCGACAGCGGGGTACGCAGCTCGTGGGCCAGCTCGGCCGTGAGCCGCTGCTCGGCCAGGATCGTGCGGGCGACTCGCTCGAGCAGCCCGTCCAGGGTCGCCCCCAGGGCGGACAGCTCGTTGACCGGCGGTCCGAGCTCGAAGCGGTGGTCGAGGTCGTGCTCGCTCCAGTCGGCGGCCCGCTCGGCCATCTGGGCCACCGGGGCCAGGGTGCGGCTGCTCACCCAGCGGGCGATCAGCCCGACGGCGAGGACCGCGACCAGCCCGACGACCACGGTGCCCAGACCGACGTACAGCTCGGCCTGCTCGTAGGGAGCGAGCGGCTCCGCGACGACCACGACCCCGCGGGCGCCGCTGCCGGTCGTGAACGGCTGCGCGAGCAGCCGCTCCTTGTCGCCGACCGTGGTGAAGGTCGGGGTCGTCACCGACGCGAGGTCGCTCGCGTGCTCGCTCAGGCGGGGGGAGACCAGCCCGGCCAGCTCGTGGCCCTCGGCGTCGAAGACCACGGTGTCCGGGTCGAGCACTCCGGCGGGCACGACCGGGGTCGCACCGTTCGTGCCGGCGTCCACCGCGCCGACGACGGAGTCGGCGCGGTCCTCCAGCACGGTCGTCACGTTGCCCTCGACGATGCGGTAGGTGAGGACCTGGAGGCCCAGCCCGACCAGCAGCATGCCGAGCGCGGTGAGGACCATCGTCGACACGACGATCTGCGTGCGGAAGGTGCGTGGCCGCCACCGGCCGGAGAGCCTCACTTGAGGACGAACCCCACGCCCCGGACGGTCTGGAGGGTCACGGGCGCGTCGACCTGCTCGAGCTTGGTGCGCACGCGACGCATGTAGGAGTCGATGGTGTTCTCGGCGACCCGCGCGCCGTCCGGCCACGCGGCGGCGACGACGGCCCGACGGCGTACGACCTCGCCGGGGCGGGACGTGATCGCGGCCAGGATGCGGAACTCGGTGGGCGTCAGCATCACCTCGCGGTCCTCGTGCCGCAGCGCGTGCGCCGCCGGGTCGAGGACCAGCCCTCCCGTGGGCTCCGGGGCCGGACGGCCGCGCCGCGCCAGCGCCTCGACCCGGGCGATCAGCTCCTTCACGTCGAACGGCTTGGGCAGGTAGTCGTCACCGCCCGCGCCGAACCCGGACAACCGGTCGTGCACGCCGGCCAGCGCGGTGAGGAACAGCACCGGCGCCGGCTGTCCGGCCGAGCGCAGCGCCTGGCAGACGTCGCGTCCGTCGGCGTCCGGGAGACCGATGTCGAGGACCACCACGTCGAGCGCGGTCTCGGCGCCGAAGAGCCGCAGCGCCTCCCCACCGTCGTGGGCCACCGCGACGGTGTGCCCGGTGAGCGTGAGCGCCTGCGAGACGACCCGGCGGATCGCCGGGTCGTCCTCGCACAGACCGACGTGGACCACGGTCAGCTGCCGGACTCGCCGGCGGACGACGACACCTGGTCGCCCCAGGCGGCGCGGGCGCCGGAGTCGCCGATCCGGTAGACCTGCACGGTGGTCGCGACGGCGGCGACCACGGCGAGCGCGGCGACCACCATGAACACCGTGGGGGAGTCGGCACCGGAGCGCGGGGTCGAGGAGTCGCCGGCCCGGGCCCGACGGCGGTCCAGCAGCACGACCGCGAGGGCCAGCACGAGGAGCGGGATCATGAACCAGATCAGCTGGTCGCCGAGCTCGGCGTGCTTGCCGGGGTCGCCGACGTGCTTCTCGAGGGCCTCGCCCGAGGACGTGGAGACGGGGGTGAGGATCGTCCCGATCGCGGCGGCCGCGACGACGAGCACGCCGAAGCGCGCCCGCCAGGCCGGCCGGGCCACGATCGCGATGGTGCCGAGGGCGGCGAGCGGCACGAGCACGACGACGGCGTGCACGACGAGCGGGTGGACGGGCAGGCCGTTGATCAGGTCGAACATGGGGTCTCCTCAGGCAGGGTCAACTGCAGGTTCGTCCATTGAACCTGCCAGGAACCTGACCGTCACCTGTCCGGGGTCCGTGGCGTGACAGAATCTCGACCCATGGAGTCGAGAATGGACCCCGCCGTGCTCGGTGCACGTGCGCTCGTCCTCGCCTCCGTGACCTGCTTCCTGGGCATCGCCGGCCACGTCGGCGCGGACGGCCTGCTGCCCGGCGCCCCCACCCTGGCCCTCCTGGTCGCCGGCGTTGCCGTCGCCAGCCTCGCCCTGCTCGCCCGTCCGGCCTCGACGCACCGGGTCGTCTCGCTGCTCGTGCTGGGCCAGACGGCCGTGCACCTCGTCCTCAGCACGACCGCCGGTCACGCGGGTGACGCACCGGCCGTGGCGCGGTTGCGCCCGACCCCGGCGGCCCTGCCCACCGAGGGCGGCCGGCGGGTGGGCTCCCTGTCCGACCAGTACGCCGCCACGCTGGGCGGCCGCGACGACGTCGCGCCCGTGCTGCCGGTCGGGCACCTGGTCGCCGACCTGTCCGACCACGCCCCGATGATGGCCGCGCACCTCGCGGCCGCGGTGCTCGTGGGCCTCTGGCTCGCCGTCGGTGAGCACGCGCTCTGGACCCTGCTGGCGCTGGCCGCCGGGGCGGTGGTCCGCCCGCTCCTGCTCGCCCTGACCGCGCTGGCCGGTGCCGCGGCACCCCTCCGGCCCGCCACGGTGCCGCCCCGGCACGCGCCCGTGCCACCCATCCTGCTCCTCCTCGCGCGCTGCGTCGTACGCCGCGGGCCGCCGGTGCTGCTCGCCGCCTGAGACCCCGGTCCCGGCAGCGACCACCCGCCCGTCCCACGCGACCCGCGACGCCCCCGGCGTCCCGGTCGCGCAGCCCTGCGTGCGCGCGCACGCGTCCCGAGGAGACCCTCCGTGCCCGACCCGACCCGACCCTCCGCCCGACCCGCTTCCCGACCCGGCCTCTTCCGCGCCGTCTGGCGCTGGCACTTCTTCGCCAGCTTCCTGGTGGTGCCGGTGCTCCTGCTGCTCGCGACCACCGGCCTGATCTACCTCTTCCGCTTCGAGCTCGAGCCGCTGCTCCACGCCGACGTGATGACCGCGCCGGCCCGCGAGGCCGGCCAGCAGCCCGCGACGTACGCCGCCCAGCAGGCCGCCGTCGAGGCCGCCTGGCCGGACGCGACGGTCACCTCGATGGTCGAACCGTCCGGGCCGGACCGGAACACCGTCTTCTCGGTGGTGCTCGACGACGGCAGCACCCGCGACGTCCACGTCAGCACCTGGGGCGGGGAGGTGCTGGGGGCAGTGGACCCGGACACGACGCTGTCGGGGTACGCCGTGCGCCTGCACGGCGAGCTGATGTCGGGTCGTCTCGGGGACGCGGTCATCGAGCTCGGCGCCTGCTGGGCCGTGGTGATGGCCCTCACCGGCTACTACCTCTTCGTGCGCGGCCGGCGCGCGCGGCGCCGGCTGGCGAGGGCCGGGCGTCCCGGTGCCCGGCTGCGCTCGCGGCACGGGCTGGTCGGCAGCGTCGTCGGCGTCGGCCTGCTCCTCCTGCTGGTCTCGGGCCTGCCGTGGACGGGCTTGTGGGGCGACCGGGTCCAGGCGCTCGCCTCCGAGCGCGGGTCCTCCCTGTGGTCGACGGACCCCGGCGCGATCAGCGACCCCACCTCGACGCTGGACGAGTCGCTGCCGCACAGCCACCGCAACGACGTGCCGTGGGCGATGGGGGACAGCGAGGTCCCCACGTCCACCCCGGGCACCGGCGACGCCGTCGCGAGCATCGACACCGCGGTCGGCGTCGCGGCCGGCGAGGGCCTGCGCCACCCGATGACGGTGGCGCTCCCGGCCGAGGAGGACGGCGTGTTCTCGGTGATCGGCTACGCCTTCGACGCGCCCTCCGACGAGCGCACCGTGCACGTCGACAGGTACGGCGGCGAGGTGGTGTCGACGTACGGCTTCGACGACTACCCGGTGCTGGCCCGGGTGGTCTCCCAGGGGATCGGCCTGCACGAGGGGCGCAGCCTCGGGCTGTGGTCCTTCTGGGGCGCGGCGCTGATGTGCGTGCTCGTGATCGTGTCGTGCGTGACCGGCCCGCTGATGTGGTGGCGGCGCCGCCCGCGCGCCTCGCGGTCCCTGGCGGCCCCACGCGGCCGGATGCCGCTGCGCACCACGCCGCTGCTGGCGGCGGGGGTCGTGGCGCTCGGGGTGTTCCTGCCGCTGTTCGGCCTGTCGCTGCTCCTCGTCCTCGTCCTCGACGCAACCGCGTTGCGGCTCGGCCGCCGGGCGGACAGGGTGGGCACGTGACCGACATCGACGACCGCCTCCGGGCCGCCACCCGCGCCTGCACCGACCACGTGCCCTGGCACGCGCCGACCACCCCGGCCGAGAGCTTCGCGGCGCTGGCCGCGGCCTGCGAGGACCTCGGCATCGACGAGTGGGACGGCTACGGCGAGCGGGGCCCGGTCGCCCGCGTGGAGCAGGAGGTCGCCGAGCTGCTCGGCACCGAGGCGGCCGTCTTCTTCGTCAGCGGGACGATGGCGCAGCAGGCCACGCTGCGCGTCTGGTGCGAGCGCCGGGGCAGCCGCCGGGTCGGCATCCCGGACCTCTCGCACCTGCTGCACCACGAGGCCGACGGCCCGCGCCGCGTGCACGGGCTCGAGTTCGAGTGGTTGACCCAGGGCCGTCGTACCCCCACCGCCGAGGACCTGCGCGCCCTCGGCGGCGGGCTCGGCGCCACGCTCGTGGAGCTCCCGCTGCGCGACGCCGGCTGCCTGGTCCCGCCGTGGGAGGACCTGGCCGCGCTGTCGGCGGCGGCGCGCGAGCTGGGCGTCCCGCTCCACGTCGACGGCGCGCGGCTCTGGGAGGTGCAGCCGTTCTACGACCGGCCGCTGCCGGAGATCGTCGCGCTGGCCGACTCGGTGTACGTCTCGTTCTACAAGGGCCTCGGCGGCCTCTCGGGCGCCGCGGTCGTGGGCGACCGCGACGTGATGGACGAGCTGCGCCGCTGGCGCCAGCGGATGGGCGGCCAGGTCTACCGGATGACGCCGTACGCCGTCTCGGCGCTCGTCGGGCTGCGCGACCGGCTCCCGCGGATGGGGGAGTACGCCACGTGGGCGCGGGCCTTCGCTGCCGAGCTCACGCAGCGCGGCCTGACCGTGCACCCCGAGGTGCCGCCCACCAACACCTTCGAGATCTACGCCCACGCGCCGCTCGACGAGGTGCAGGAGCGGTTGGTGGCCTTCCTCGAGCGCGAGCGGGTCCAGCCCTGCGGCGGGTGGCGGGCCACCGACGTGCCCGGGGTGGTGACGACCGAGTTCGCGACCTACGACGCGGCCCTGCGCCACGACCCGGCGCAGGTCGCCGGCTGGGTGGCGGAGATCGCGGGGGCCGGCGGATCTTGAGGAAGCCTTGAGGAAACCTCGTGGTTTTCATCCCACGGACTTGAGGTCGGGAGCGGACAGTTCGGGTCAACACCCGAGGAGGGGATCCCCCACATGTCCGAGTCCACGCTGTCCGCTGTTCCTGCCTTCGACGCAGCCGCCCTGGTGCGGATGGCCATCGACGTGAACGACCGTGCCTTCACCTCCGTCTTCGCGACGCGGTACCGCCAGATGCTGGCCGGCCGGGTGAACCGGATCACCAGCGCCCTGCTCAAGGCGGACGTGGACGCGGCGCTCGACGCCACCCTCAGCCTCAAGGTCTCCTCGGTCACCGTCGGCACCTGCGAGCTCGCCGACCTGGCGCTCGACATCGAGGACAACGTGCGGCGCTTCGACGTCACCGCCGCCCGCACCGTGGCGTCCCGGCTGCCCGTCGCGGCGGCCCGCGCCGACCACGCGCTGGCGGAGTACCTCGGCCTCAGCGCCTGAGCGCCTGAGCCACCCCAGCGACTGGAGGCAGCCGGCTCAGCCCGAGCTCTCCATGCGGTAGCCCACGCCGCGTACCGTGCGGATCAGCCGCGCGCTGCCGGGCGTCTCGCCCAGCTTGCGGCGCAGGTTGCCGATGTGCACCTCGACCAGGTGCGTGTCGGTGGCCCACTCGGTGTCCCAGACGCTGCGCAGCAGCGCCTCGCGGGACCAGACCCGGGCCGGCGTACGCATCAGCTCGGTGAGGAGGTCGAACTCCGTGCGCGTGAGCGAGAGCTCGGTGCCGTTCTGGAAGGCGCGCCGGCCGTCGACGTCCACCGACAGGTCGCCGTGGTTGAGGACCTCGTGCTCGTCGCCCGCGGCCACCGGCGCCGCGACCGCGGCGACGGTGGCGGGGCCGCGGCGCGGCCGGCGGAACATCGCGTTGACCCGGGCCTTGAGCTCGCGCGGGCTGAACGGCTTGGAGATGAAGTCGTCGGCGCCGGTCTCGAGACCGATCAGCCGCTCGACCTCGTCGTCGCGGGCCGTGATCATCACGACGTAGGCGTCGGTGAGCTCGCGGATGCGGCGGCACGCCTCGATCCCGTCGATCCCGGGCAGGCCGAGGTCCAGCGTGATCAGGTCGGGGTCGAGGGCGCGGACGGCCTCGACCCCGGCGAGCCCGCTGTCCACGGCAGTGACGTCGAAGCCCTGCGTGGACAGCGTGAAGGTGATCAGCTCCCGGATGTCCTCGTCGTCCTCGACTACGAGGGCCCGTCTGTCTTCACCCGAGGCCGTCGTCATGAAGCGAATGATGCCAGAACCCGACGTCTTCTCGGTGCTACTCCGACGAGGGTCCAGGACGTGGCGACGTGACCTGGCCCTCCTCGGTCCGGTCGACGCGGGTGACGGTCAGGTAGGCGACCACGATCGCGATCGTCGCGAGGAACAGCACGCTGGTCCCGAGCGTGCCCAGGCCCAGGCCTCCCTCGGAGCGGTCGGAGGCCAGGAAGTCGCCGATGTTGGCGCCGAGGGGGCGCGTGAGGATGTAGGCGATCCAGAAGGTCAGCACCGGTCCGGCGCCCGCCTTCCAGGCCACGAACACGAGCGCGATCAGGCCGGCCGGCAGCAGCACCGCGGCACCCGGCGACCAGCCGGTCAGCTCGAGCGTCCAGTCCCCGACGGCGGTGCCGAGCGCGAAGGTGACCAGCACCGTGAGCCAGTAGAACGACTCGCGCGGCGTCGTGACGATCGAGTGGATCGACAGCGTGCGCTCCCGGGCGTACCAGACGCCGAACACCACGGCCAGCAGCACGGTGAAGACCGTGGAGCTGATCCACAGCGGCGTGCCCTGGGCGTCGGTGAGGTTGTCGGTGAGCAGGGTGCCGACCACGCTGATGAGCACCACGGCCAGCCAGTACACCGGCGGGAGGTACTGCCGGGCACGGAACTGGAACACCAGCACCACGACCAGCGCGGCCGAGAAGAGCAGCGTCGTGTTGGTGAGCCCGAAGCCCAGGGTCTCGTTGATGTAGTCCGCGAAGCTCTCGCCCACCGTGGTGCACAGGATCTTGATGACCCAGAAGTAGAGGGTGACCTCGGGGACCTTGTTCAGCATCGTCCGGCGGAGCCCGGAGGCGGGTGTCGTCGTCGTCATGTGCCCACCGTCGGTGGCTCCACCTGTCGACGACCTGACTGGAGGTGACCGGCCGCGGGACCCGAGCCTTGGCGGACTGGACCGGGCTTTGTTCCGGCGTACAACCGCACCCCTGCGCGCGTGGGTGCCGGGGCTCAGTCGGCCGGGACCGGCGGGAACAGCCGGGTCGCCTCGAGGGCCAAGTAGAGGTGCACGACGTCGCTGGGGACGTGCAGGTCGCGCCCGGTCAGCTGGGTCACCTTGGAGAGCCGGTAGCGGACCGTGTTGGGGTGGCAGTGGAGCAGCTTGGCCGCCTCCGCGGCCGATCCCTGGGCGTCGTACCACGCCCGCAGGGTGCCCACGAGCAGGCAACGCTCCTCCTCGGTCTGCTCCAGCACCGCCCCCAGGACCTGCTGGGCGAGGCCGAGCGCGAGGTCGGGGGTCGCGGCGACGAGCGCGGCCACGCGGGAGTCGCCGAAGCGCATCACGCCGTCCTGGCCCGGGGTGGCCGTGTCGCGGGCCAGGCGCGCCTGGTTGACCGCCAGCGGCGTCTCGACGACGGCCTCGAAGGTCTCGCTGATCCCGACCCGTCCCACGGTGAGCGAGGCCAGGTTGTCCATCAGCCGCTCGATGCGCTGGGCGTGGGTCAGGACCACGAGGCCCACCTCGCCGTCGGCCTCCGAGCGCCACGCCGAGCGCACCCCGAGGGAGGCCAGCGCGCGCTCGGCGGTCGCCGGCGCCCGCTCGGGCTCGACCCGCCACGAGTCCGACGCCACGACCACGAAGCGGCCGACCTTGGGCAGCCGCAGCGCGTCGGCGACGTCCGCGAAGTGCTCACCCGTGCCGCTCACCCCGCTGAAGAGCGAGGCCAGGGCGGCCTCGCGGACCCGGACGTCGCGCAGCAGCTGCTCGGTCTCGACGTCGCGGTACGCCGTCGCCAGCTCCTGGCAGTAGACGTCGACCGCGCTCCAGAGGGCCGAGGCCGAGTCGAGCAGGGCCCGGTTGGACTCGGCGTTCTCGCCGCACAGCCGGACCAGCCGGTCCCAGATGTGGAGGGCGGTCAGGCGGTAGGCGTGCAGCACCATCGTGAGCGGCACGCGCGCCTGCGCCCGCTCCCGGCCGGTGCGCCGCGGGGCCGCCAGCAGGCTGGTCTCGTTGACCATCACGCTCTCGACCAGGCCGATGATGTTGGGGCGTACGGCGTGGGCCAGCTCCTCGAAGCTCATGATGTCGACGTAGTGCGGCTCCTCGCGCCGGATGATGCCCGAGCACGACGACGCGATGTCGTCGACGTCCTCCAGGAGGCTCTCGCAGGCGGCCGTGATCCGGGGGTGGATCGAGGGCTGTGTCGGGGGGTGGGAGCGGGTCACGTCGGGGGACACCGAGTCGTCTCCTTTGTTCCGGGGAACAAACATTCACCGGGGATGTGAGTGTGGTCACTATGGCCGAGTGGGGCCCGTCACACAAATGATGGGGAGGGACCGACGACCCCTGCTGCGACGGAGCCCCCCGCGTGAACCTCGCCGAGAACCTCGACCGGACGGCCCGCGCCCGCGGCCGCTCCGCCGCGGTGACGCTCGGGGAGACCGCTCTCAGCTACGCCGACCTCGACCTCGCGAGCCGTCGGGTCGCCGGCCTCCTGGCCGTCCGCGGCGTCGGTGTCGGCGACCGCGTCGCCCTGGTCCTCCCGGACGTCCCGGAGTTCACGGCCCTCTACTACGGCATCCTGCGTCTCGGCGCGGTGGTCGTCCCGATGAGCCCGCGCCTCGCGGAGCACGAGGTCGGTCTGCGGCTGCGCGACTCCGGCGCCGGCACCGTCGTGGTCGTGCCGAGCGGGCGCGCCGCGGTCGAGCCCCTCGCCCGCACGCTCGGCGTCCTCGTGGTCGTGCTCGGCCCGGACGGCCTCCCGGGCCTGCTGGGGGAGACCGAGCCCCGCGACGAGGTCGAGCCCCGTGACCCCGACGACACGGCGGTCGTCCTCTACACGGCCGGCACCACCGGCGCCCCCCGCGGCGCCGAGCTGACCCACGGCAACCTCGCGCGCAACTGCGAGGTGGTCGTCAACGACTTGGTGCACCTGACCTCCGAGGACGTCGTCCTCGCCGGGCTCCCGCTGTCCCACGCGCTGGGCCAGACCGCCGCGCTGAACGCCGCCGTGCGGTCCGGCGCCTGCCTGGCGCTGCTGGACGACAGCCACGACGCCGAGGCCGCCCTGCGCACGCTGCAGGACCGCCGGGTCAGCGTGCTGGCGGCCGGCCCGGCGACGTACGCCGCCCTGCTGGCGCACCCCCTGCACGCCGACGCCGACCTGTCCGCGCTGCGCGTGTGCCTCTCCGGCGGCGCGCCGCTGCCCGTCGACGTGCTGCTGGCCTTCGAGGAGGCCTTCGGGTGCCTGGTCCTCGACGGCTACGGGCTGGCCGAGACCTCGCCGCTCACGACCTCCAACCGGGTCGACCACCGGCGCGTCGGCTCGGTCGGCACCCCCGTCCTCGGCGTCGACCTCCGGGTCGTCGACGCGCGTGGTGCCGAGGTCGCCGACGGCCAGCCCGGGGAGCTCGTCGTGCGGGGACCGAACGTCATGAAGGGCTACTGGGACCACCCCGCCGCGACCGCGGCGGCGTTCGCCGACGGCTGGCTGAGCACCGGCGACGTCGGCGTGCGGGACGCCGACGGCTTCTTCTACGTCGTGGACCGCACCCAGGAGCTGATCAGCCGCGGCCCCGACACCGTCTTCCCGCGGGAGGTCGAGGACGTGCTGCACGAGCACCGCGCCGTCGACGAGGCCGCGGTCGTCGGTGTCCCGCACCCGAGCCTGGGCGAGGAGGTGCGCGCCGTGGTCACCCTCAAGCCCGGGGCCGTGGCCACCGCGGGCGAGCTGCGCGCCTTCGTCAAGGGGCGGGTCGCCGCCCACCAGTACCCCCGCGTCGTCGACATCGTCCAGGAGATCCCGAAGACCTCCACCGGCAAGATCCTCAAGCGCGCGCTACGTCTGGAGACCCGAGCATGAGCGAAACCCCGGCCGCCAAGGGCGGCCCCATCCTGGAGGTCACGGACCTCGCGGTGACGTACGGCGGGGTGGTGCAGGCGCTCCGCGGCGTCTCGCTCACCGTCGAGGAGGGTGCGGTCGTCGCGCTGCTGGGCAGCAACGGCGCCGGCAAGACCACCCTGCTGCGGACGCTGTCGGGCACCTTGCGGCTGCACAAGGGACGCATCGAGAGCGGCCAGATCGTCTACCGCGGCGACCGGCTCAAGGCCCGCGACCCCGCGGCCTCGGTCTCGGCCGGGCTGGTCCAGGTCCCGGAGGGGCGGCGCATCTTCAGCCGGCTCACCGTCGAGGAGAACCTCAAGGCCGGCGGGCTCTCGGTCGGCGACCGCGGCGCGCGCGCCGCCGACCACCAGCGGATCTACGACATGTTCCCGGTGCTCGCCGACCGGCGCAGCCAGCGGGCGGGCCTGCTCTCCGGCGGAGAGCAGCAGATGCTCGCGATCGGGCGCGGGCTGATGTCGAAGCCGCAGCTGCTCCTGCTCGACGAGCCGTCACTCGGCCTGGCCCCGCGGATCATCGGCCAGATCGGCGAGGTCATCAAGGAGATCAACCGGCAGGGCACCTCGGTCCTCCTCGTCGAGCAGAACGCCACCATGGCGCTCGGCGTCGCCGACCACGCCTTCGTCCTCGACGTCGGGAAGGTCTCGCTCTCCGGCTCCGCCGCCGAGCTGGCCAGCACCGACGCCGTCCAGCGCCTCTACCTCGGCCACGGGGGCGACGAGGCGTCCGGCAAGCCGGCCGCCACCCGCACGACGACCAGGAAGCTCACGAGGTGGACGGCATGACCACGACCTCCGACCCGACCTCCGACGTCGACCTCCGCGAGGACGTCGAGACCCTCACCGTCGACAACGTCACGGTCGAGTTCGGCGCCCTCAAGGCCCTCTCCGAGGTGTCCTTCACGGTCCGTCCCGGCACGGTCCACGCCGTCATCGGCCCCAACGGGGCGGGCAAGTCGACGATGTTCAACGTGCTGTCGGGCGTCTACCGCGCCACCTCCGGGCAGGTGCGCCTCGGCGACACCGTGCTCACCGGGCTGCGGCCGCACAAGATCGCCAAGCTCGGGGTCGCCCGCGCCTTCCAGAACATCGCGCTCTCGGCCGGCCAGTCGGTGGGGGAGAACCTCATGCTCGGCCGGCACTCGCTGACCAAGGCGGGCTTCGTGTCCTCCGGCCTGCGGCTCCCGTCGGCCACCCGCGAGGGGCGTCGCCACGGGGAGCGGGTCCGCGAGATCGCGGACTTCCTCGAGCTCGGCTCCAAGTTCCACACCCCCGTCGGCGTGCTGTCGTACGGCGACCAGAAGCGCGTCGAGGTCGCCCGGGCCCTCTGCACCGAGCCCCGCCTGCTGCTGCTCGACGAGCCGGTGGCCGGCATGAACGCCGAGGAGACCGAGCGGATGGCGCAGGCCGTCCTCCAGATCCGTGACGGCCTGGGCATCTCGATCGTCCTCGTCGAGCACGACATGGGGATGGTCATGAGCATCGCCGACCGGGTCACGGTCCTCGACTTCGGTCGCCGGATCGCGGACGGCACCCCGGACGAGACGCAGGCCGACCCCGACGTCATCCGCGCCTACCTCGGGTCCGGCGACGACGTCGACCCCGCCGCCGCGGCGGACCAGGTCCACCACGAGGAGAGTCCCCAGTGACGCAATTCCTGTCCCTGCTGCTGAACGGCCTGTCGCTGGGCGCGATCTACGCGCTCATCGCCCTGGGCTTCGTCATCATCTTCAAGGCCAGCGAGGTCACCAGCTTCATGCAGGGCTCGCTGCTCCTCCTCGGCGCCTACCTGATGGGCCGCTTCCACGAGACCCTCGGCTTCTGGGGGGCGGTCGCGCTGGGCATCGTCGGCTCCGCGGTCGCCGCGATCCTCGTCGAGCGGGTCCTCATCAACCGGCTCCGCGGTGCCCCCGTCATCAGCCTCGCCATCCTCACGATCGGCGTGGACCTGATCATCGTCACCGAGCTCACCCGCCGGATCGGCTCCGACATCCTCAACGTCGGCCACCCGTGGGGTGGTGAGTCGATCTCGCTCGGCGGCGTCGGCATCACCACCAACCGGGCGCTCGCCATCGTGGTGGCCGGGATCCTCATCACCGCCTTCTTCGTCACGTTCAAGTACTCCAGCTGGGGCATCTCGATGCGGGCCGCGGCCGAGGACGGCGAGGCCGCCGCGCTCATGGGCATCCGGATGGGCCGCGTCTCGATGGTCGCCTGGATGATCGCGGGCGTGCTCGCCGCGGTCGCGGGCCTCTTCGCGGTCGGTGCGCCGACCCCGGGCGTGACCCCCGCGGTCGCCACGGTCGCCCTGAGCGCCCTGCCCGCCGCGATCCTCGGGGGTCTCGACTCCACCGGGGGCGCCCTCGTCGGCGGCCTGCTGATCGGCGTCGCCGAGGCGATGGCCGCCGGCTACCAGGACGAGATCGCGTTCCTGGGTCGTGGCTTCGGCGACGTCGTGCCGTACGTCGTGATGGTCGCCGTGCTCCTCGTGCGACCGTCCGGACTCTTCGGAACCCGGGAGATGACTCGTGTCTGAGACCACCGTGAAGGAACGCCCCTCGCAGCAGCCCGCGACGAGCCGTCGCTCGACCCCGACCGCCGGCCGGCTGGTCAAGCTCGTGCTGGGCCTGGCCCTGCTCGTCGTGCTGCTCGCCCTGCCGCTCTACGTCGAGGAGTTCTGGCTCCGCACCGGCTTCGCGGTCTTCGGCGCCGTCATCGGCGCCGTCGGCCTGAACCTCCTCGTGGGCACCACCGGCCAGCTGTCGCTGGCGCACGCCTTCTTCCTGGCGGTCGGTGCCGTGACCTACACCTACGTCGCCGGCGAGCCCGGCGGCACGGCCAACCCGTACGGCGGCCTCGGCTGGTCGCCGCTGCTCGCGATGGTCCTCGGCGTGGTCGCCGCCGGCGTGATGGGGCTGGTGTTCAGCCCGATCGCGGCCCGCCTGCGCGGGATCTACCTCGGCATCGCCTCGCTGGGCCTGGTGTTCATCGGCGACCACGTGCTCAACACGTGGGGCTCGGTGACCGGTGGCTTCAACGGCCGCCTGGTGCCGACGTTCTCGGTCTTCGGCTTCAGCTTCGGCGGCAACGAGTCGCCGTACCTCGCCGTCCTCGGCGTGCCCTTCGGGCAGCCCGAGCGGCTCTGGTACCTCGGCCTGGTGCTCTGCATCGGCGCCTGCTGGTTCGCCGCCAACCTGCTCCGCTCGCGACCCGGTCGGGCGCTGCAGACCCTGCGCGACAGCGAGGTCGCGGCCTCGGTCATGGGCGTCGACGTCCGCGACTACAAGGCCAAGTCGTTCCTCGTCTCGTCGATGTACGCCGGCCTCGCCGGTGTCCTCTACGCGCTGTCGATCGGCTCCGTGGCGCCGGAGTCCTTCGGGCTCACGCTGTCGGTGCAGTTCCTCGCGATGATCGTGCTCGGCGGCCTCGGCTCGGTCTGGGGCTCGGTGCTGGGTGCCACCTTCGTGAGCGCGCTGCCGCTCGTCTTCCAGCAGTACGCCGGCGCGCTGCCGTTCATCGTCGACCCGGGCCAGCCCGGGATCGTGGCGAGCCAGGCGGCCGCCTTCCTCTACGGCGCGGCGATCATCCTCGTCGTGCTCTTCGAGCCCGGCGGCCTCGTCGGTCTCGCGCGCCGCCTGCGGCGCCCCGCACGTGCACCCGGAGCCGCCCCGGCGGCGCCCCCCGGTGCCGATCAGGACCCGATCACCACAACGGCGCAAGCCGGCACGTCAACTCGAGGAGACAACAGATGAACAGAATGACCAAGCGCGGGGCGGTCACGCTCGTGTCGGCGGCCATGGTGCTGGCGGCGTCCGGCTGCAGCACCAAGGCCGGCGACAGCGCGACCACCGAGCAGGACGGCGTCAAGGTCGGCCGTGGGATCGACGGCACCACCATCCACCTCGGGTCGCTCACCGACCTGACGGGTGTCTTCGCGGCACTCGGCAAGGACATCACCAACGCCCAGGCGCTCTACTGGAAGAAGCAGAACGCCGGCGACAAGATCTGCGGCAAGTACACCATCGACGAGACGGTCAAGGACCACGGCTACGACACCCAGCGCGGCATCCAGCTCTACAGCTCGATCCACAACGACGTGCTGGCCATCGAGCAGACCATCGGCTCGCCGATCAACACCGGCCTGCTGCCGCAGCTCGACCAGGACTCCATGGTCAACATCCCGGCCGCGTGGGCGCAGTCGCTCACCGAGAGCCCCGAGATCACGATCGTCGGCGCGACGTACGAGGTCGAGATGATCAACGTCCTCGACTACCTCCTCAAGGAGGGCAAGATCAAGGAGGGCGACAAGATCGGCCACATCTACTTCGAGGGTGAGTACGGCGAGGGCGGCCTGGCCGGCTCGAAGTACTTCGCCGAGCAGCACGGGATGACGGTCGTCGAGCAGCAGATCCAGTCGACCGACACCGACATGACCGCGCCGGTCACGAAGCTCAAGGCCGAGGGCGTCAAGGCCATCGCGCTGACCGTGGCCCCCGGGCAGACCGCCTCGGTCGCCGGCGTGGCCGCCTCGGCCGGGCTCGACGTCCCGATCGCCGGCAACAACCCGGTCTTCGCCCCCGCGCTGCTGGACGGCCCCGCCGGCCCGGCGCTGGAGAAGAACCTGTTCGTCGCCTCGCCGGTCGCGCCGTTCGACAAGCTCCCCGACCTGCTCAAGGAGTACCAGGCCGCCTACCCCGGTGACCCGACGCTGGGTGTCGTCTTCGGCACCGCCGCGGCCGACGTCATGCGCCAGATCCTGGACAAGGCCTGCGAGAACGGCGACCTCACGCCCGAGGGCGTGCTCGCCGCGAAGGACGAGCTCGGCACCGTCGACACCGGCGGCCTCGCCGTGCCGCTGGCCTACCAGGTGGGCACTTCGCCCAGCGACTCGAGCTACATCTTCCAGGCCGCCGACGTGCCCGGTGGCGCGAAGGCCGTCACCGACATGTACGTCGGTGACGACGTCGCCGGGTTCCTCGGCAACTGACCCACCGCCGAGTCGGCGCATCTGCCGACGAGAAGCACACCGAGTCGGCGCATCTGCAGCAGCAGGTGCGCCGACTCGGCCGTTCCGGGGCCTGCAGACGCGCCGACTCGACGGTCCTGACGTCTGCAGACGCGCCGACTCGATGGACGACGTCGGCACCCGTGCGGACGACGAAGGCCCGGACCGTGCGGTCCGGGCCTTCGTCGTGCTGCAGGTCGTTCAGGTGGTGCGCGTCGAGCAGGTGGGACGGATCAGTCGAGGCCCTTCTCGGCCAGCCAGTCCTTGGCGGCCGTGGCCGCCGAGGCCTTCTCGTCACCCTCGACCCGGTCGCGCAGGGCGATCAGGTCGTCGGTGGTCAGCGCGGCCGAGACCGCGTCGAGCGCCGAGGCGATCTCGTCGCTGTAGACCGAGTCCGCGATCAGCGGCGTGATGTTCTGCGCCGAGATGAGGTTCTCCGGGTCGTCGAGGACGACCAGCTTCTCGGCGGTCAGGGCCGGGGACGTGGTGTAGATGTCGGCGACCTGGACGCTGTCGTCGACGAGGGCCTTGACCGTGTCGGGCCCGCCGAAGTCCTCGATCGGGACGAAGTCGACGTCGGAGACCTTGTAGACGCTCTTGAGCCCGGGGATGCCGTAGCCCAGCTCGCCGAACTGCGGGTTCGCGCCGAGCTTGAACGGCTCGATCTTGGTGAGGTCGCCGATCGACGAGATGCCCTTGGCTGCGGTCTCGCTCGTGACGACGTAGGCGTCCTTGTCCTCGGCCTCGGCCGAGTCGAGCACGCGCAGCTTGTCCTTGGCGACGGCGTCGCTCAGGGCACCGTTGACCTCGTCGGTCGTGCGCTCGGTGTAGTCCGGGTTGTAGTACGCCAGCAGGTTGCCGTTGTACTCCGGGATCAGGTTGATCGAGCCGTCCTGCAGGGCCGGGATGGTCTGCTGGCGCGGGCCGATGTTGAACTTCGTCGTGACGTCGATGCCCTTGGCCTCGAGGGCCTGGGCGTAGATCTCGCCGAGGATCTCGCTCTCGGGGAACGCGAACGAGCCGACGACGACGGCGTCGCCGCCCCCGTCCGCCTTCGGCGGGGCCGTCGGGTCGCTGGACGAGCAGGAGGCGAGCGACAGGACGAGGCCCGCCGCAAGCGTGACGGCCCCGATCCGGCCGGTCCGGTTACGGAAACTGGTCATGGGGTGTGTTCCCTTCGTATCACACGCTCTCGCGCGTGGTCGGTCGCGGTGACCGGCGGCTGCCCGTGCGGGCGGTCGTGCGGGACTCGCGGAGCCCTGCTGTGGCCGTGAAGCGCTGGAGCAGGGCGAAGACGGCGTCGACGACCAGTGCCAGCATGGTGACGAGCAGAGCCCCACCGAGGATCCGATCGTAGTCGTTGAGGCCGATCCCCGCCGTGATGACGCGCCCCAGCCCGCCGAGGCCGGCGTACGACGCGATGGTCACGGTGGCGATGACCTGCAGCGTCCCGGCCCGGATCCCGCCGACGATGAGGGGGAGGCCGAGGGGGATCTCCACCTGGGTGAGGATCTGCCACTCGGTCAGGCCCGTGGCCCGGGCCGCGTCGATCGTGGTGCGGTCGACGGACTCGAGGCCGGAGTAGGCACCCGCCAGGATCGAGGGGATGGCCAGGATCACGAACGCGATCGTGGCGCCGACGATCGGCGCGGTGTCGTACGACAGGAAGCGCCCGAAGACCATCAGCAGGAAGAACAGGAGCCCCAGGGTCGGGAGCGCCCGCATCGAGCCGGTGAAGCCGATGACCAGCTGGCGGCCGCGGCCGGTGTGGCCGATGAGGAAGCCGAGCGGGAGCGCGATCAGGCAGGCGATGGCGACCGAGACGAAGGTGTAGAGCAGGTGCTCCTGCAGGCGGTCCTGGAGGGGGAGCGGGCTCTGGCTGCCGGGCTGCCAGTGGGCCGGGTCGAAGATCCAGCGCAGCGCGCTGAGCAGGAGGTTCATGCCAGCGCCTTCCGGTTCCACGGGAGCAGCAGGCGCCCCGCGAGCACGATCAGCAGGTCGAAGACCAGGGCCAGGACGAGGCTGATCAGTACGCCGACCACGACCTCCTCGAGGATGCCGCGCTGCTTGCCGTTCTGGAAGAGGTAGCCGAGGTTCGACGAGCCGATGATGACGCCCACCGACACCAGGGCGATCGTGCTCACCGACACCACCCGGATCCCGGCCAGCAGGACTGGTCCGGCGAGCGGCAGGTCGACCTTGAGGAAGCGCGACAGCGGCGAGAAGCCCATCGCGGTCGAGGCGTCGAGGACCGGCTTGTCCACCGACGCCAGGGCGTCGGCGGCCGAGCGGGACATGATCGCGACGCCGTAGATGCTGAGGGCGACGACGAGGTTGGTCTCGTCCAGGACGCGGGTGCCGATGACCAGCGGCAGGATCACGAACAGCGGCAGCGAGGGGATCGTGTAGAGCAGGCTGCCCCCGCCGATCACCAGCGAGCGCATCGCCGTGTTGCGGTTGGCCAGCCAGCCGAGCGGGATCGAGAGCACGAAGCTCGCGATGATCGGGATGACCGAGAGCCGCGCGTGGTTGATCGTGAGCTCGCGGATCAGGTCGAGGTTGTTCTCGGTCCAGTTCACGAGGCGGGTGATCCGTCCCCGAGGACCCCGATCGCGCGGCCGTTCGCGTCGACGACGAGCCGTCGGCCACCGTCGTCGGGGCGCTCCTGGACGAAGAGGTCGCGCTTGCCCTTGTCGGCGCCGATGAAGGAGGCGACGAAGTCGTCGGCCGGCGCGGCGAGGATCTCGGCCGGGCTGCCCGCCTGGGCGATCACCCCGCCCTTGCGGAAGATGATCACCTGGTCGGCGAGGACGAAGGCCTCCTCGATGTCGTGGGTGACGAAGACGATCGTCTTGCCGAGCTCGCGCTGCAGCCGGTTCAGCTCGTTCTGGAGGTCGGCCCGCACGATCGGGTCGACGGCGCCGAACGGCTCGTCCATCAGGAGGATGTTGGGGTCGCTGGCGAGCGCCCGCGCGACCCCGACCCGCTGCTGCTGGCCGCCGGAGAGCTGGCGGGGGTAGCGGTTGGCCAGGCCGCGGTCGAGCCCCACCTTGTCGAGCAGCTCGAGCGCCTGCTCGCGGGCCTTCGCCTTCGGGACGCCGTTGAGCACCGGCACGGTCGCGACGTTGTCGACGACCTTGCGGTGCGGGAGCAGGCCCGAGGACTGCAGGACGTAGCCGATGCTGCGGCGCAGCTTGACCCGGTCCTGGGTCGCCACGTCGACGTCGTCGATGAGGACCTGGCCGCTGGTCGGCTCGATCATCCGGTTGATCATGCGGAGCAGGGTCGTCTTCCCGCAGCCGGAGGAGCCGACCAGGACGGTCGTCTTGCGCGAGGGCAGCACGAAGCTGAAGTCCTCCACGGCGGTGGTGCCGTCCGGGAACTGCTTGCTCACCGAGCGGAACTCGATCACGGGCGGTCCTCATCTCGTGCGGGAGAGCCGCTGTGATGCGGCCGGACCACCGTACCCAGTCGTCCGGCGATCAGTCAGGAGTTCTCGGGTGGGTCACGGGGCCGGTCGTCGCGGAGGCGCTCGTCGTGGAGGCGGGCGGCTCGGTGAGCACGCGCAGCGCGAGGTCCGTGGTCGCGTCGACGCCCAGATGGCCCACGACCCGGGAGACCCGGTCGATGTCGAGCGGCAGCACGCCGGGGGTGCCGGGGACGTCCGGGGTCAGCCCGAGGTCCAGGTCGGTGCGGCCGGACATGATCGCGTGGTTGAACTCGTAGCGCTCGCGAGCCCCGGGGGCCGTCAGGCGCTTGAGCAGCCCGGCGCCGATCCGGCGCTGCCCGGTCTCCTCGCTCCAGGAGTCGAGCGTGGCGACGAGGTTCGTCCCGGCGCAGTGGTCGATGTCGGCCCAGACCGACTGCATCGAGCCCATCTCGGACAGCAGCACCGGAGCGGTCTTCTCGCCGATGCCCGGCACCCCCGGCAGGTTGTCGCTCGCGTCGCCCCGCAGCGCGGCGTACTCCAGGTAGCGCTCGGCGGCCACGCCGTACATGGCGAAGAGGCGTGCGGGGTTGAGCAGGGGAGAGGCGGCGATGCCGCCGTTGATCAGCCGGAGCACCTGGGTGTGGTCGCTGATGTGGGCGAAGGAGTCGCGGTCGGAGGTGATGAGCACGCAGCTCCAGTCCTCGCGCTCGGCCCAGGTGGCCGCGGACGCGTTGACGTCGTCGGCCTCGAGCCCGGGCGGGGTGACGGTGAGGAAGCCGATCGCGTCGAGCATCGCGCCGGCGCGGTCGAGCTGGTCGACCAGTGCCGGGTCCTTGGCCGCCCGGCCGGCCTTGTAGTCGGGGTAGAGGCCCTCGCGGACCGAGGCGACGCGGTCGTCGAGTCCGAAGACCACGGCGTCCGGCGCGAAGACGTCGATGGCCTCGAGGATCTGCCGCAGCATGCCGTGCAGCGCCCAGGCCGGCCGCCCGCCCCGGTCGTGGAGACCGCTCTCGACCCGCGCGTGGTGGTTGCGGTGGAGCAGCGAGGGCGCGTCGACGGCGAGCAGCAGACGGCGCTCGGCGAAGGGGGTTCCGGAGGGTGTCATGGGAGTTCGGCCAGCGTAGTTGGGGCGGTGCCGACCCGATGCTCTAGCCTCCCATCGTGAGTGCTCAAGCCCCGTCCGCCGTCATCCTGATCCGCGCCCAGCGGTTCCTCCCCAACCCGGCCACCGCGGCCGACAACGCCTTCCAGCAGGACGTCCCCCCGGGGCAGTCCGACGCCGCCACCTCGACCGCCGCGCTGGCCGAGATGGACGCCGTGGCGGAGGCGCTGCGCGGGGCCGGCGTGCGCGTCCACGTCTTCGAGGACCACGACCACACGCGGCCCGACAGCGTCTTCCCGAACAACTGGCTCTCCACCCACGCGGGCGGCACGATCGCGGTCTACCCGATGTACGCCTCCAACCGCCGCCACGAGCGCCGGGCCGACGTGCTCGAGCTGCTCAAGTCGGAGTACCGCGTCCAGACGATCGTCGACTACTCCGGCCTCGAGCCCGACGGCATCTTCCTCGAGGGCACCGGCGCGATGGTCCTCGACCACGTGTCCCGCGTGGCCTACACCGCGATCAGCCACCGCGCCGACACCCACGTGCTGGAGCGGTTCTGCACCGACTTCGGCTACGAGCCGATGGCCTTCGACGCGGTCGACTCCGCGGGCGTTCCGGTCTACCACACCAACGTGATCGCCTGCATCGGCACGGACGTCGCCCTGATCGCGCTCGGGATGATCCCGGACGAGCAGCGCCGCGAGCAGGTCCGCGAGCGGCTCTCGGTCAACGGGCGCACCGTCGTCGAGCTGAGCGAGGAGCAGATCCGCGAGTTCGCCGGCAACGCCGTCGAGCTGTGCGGGCGTACGCCGGAGGGTCGGCGTCGCTACGTGATGGCGATGTCCGCGCGGGCCCGCCGCAGCCTGCGGCCCGACCAGGTCGCGGCCATCGAGGAGTCCTGCGAGATCGTCGCCGTCGACATCCCGACCATCGAGCTGGCCGGCGGCTCCGTGCGCTGCATGATCGCCGGCGTGCACCTCGACCGCCGCCCCGCGCACGTCCCGACCGAGCTGACCGAGGCCGTGCGCGCGATCAACGAGGACCACCCGGTCACCGCTGACGGTCGGTACGTCGACACCCTGGCGCCGTGACCCAGGACCCGGCGTACGACGTCCCATCGCCGGGCGAGGTCCCCACCTCCGCCTGGGTGCTCGGCCTGAGCTGCCTGGTGGGGCAGGTGCTGCAGCTCGTGCGGTCCGGCCCCGCCGACCAGGCCCTCTCGGTGGCCCTGTCCGTGCCGGTCAACGTGCTGGTCGTCGTCTGGGTCTCGGCCGGGGTGCTGGCGGCGCGTCGCTGGCGCACCGTCCTGGCGTGGGTCGTGCTGGTCATCCAGGTGGTCTTCGGCGCGATCGGCCTCGCCGTTGACCTCGACCCCCTCGACCTGCTGTCACTCCTCGCGACCACGGCCGCGATCGCCTCGCTGGCCGCCTTCACGCGCAGCGACTTCCACACCTGGCGCGCCGCCCACCCGACGGCCCCCGGCCCCACCGTCGTCGGCCTGCTCCTGCTGGCCGGCGTCGTCGGCGCCGTCGCGGGCGTCACCGACCACAGCCCCGGCGACGACAGCACCGACGGCTTCGAGCTCCGCGTCGGCACCTGAGTCCTTGACATGAAGTCTGGTTGAAGCCCTGGACCAGAGGACGTGCGAGCCGTACAGATCAGTCGATTCGGTGCGGGATGCTCGGCACGACGGTCGTGGCCCGGACGGGCGACGCGGGCGCGTACGCCGAGCGCACCGTCGTGGGCACGACCGTGCTCGCCGTGACCGGGCCGACGTCATGACGCACGAAGCACCCGACACGCCGTGGCCGAGGTGCTCTGTGCGTCATGGCGTGACCCTGAGGCTCCCGGAGAGGACGAGACCCTCCCGGAGGGTCCGGGAGGGTCGAGTCGCACTGGTGTCGAGACGGTCGCTGCGGGACCTCCTCAACCAGCGAGGAACATCAGATGTCGTAGTACTGACTGACTGACCCATGCTGACCTGCGCAAACGTCGAACGGCTGATGTTCGTTTGTACCACGTGTGTAACGAGAGGCTCTCTCGCGGTGCCGTCGAGACCCTGACGTGCGGTCGGTCGGACGTGCTCAGCGCCGCCTGACGACGCGCTCTGGTCTGCTGGACGAGTTCGCGGATCATCGCCGCGCTCGGTTGAGCGGAGTGCGGATAGGGGCAGGTCTCACCATCGTCAGGTGATGTCGGGCCCTGCTGCCAAGACCATCGAACTCAGGTCGTCTCGGGGAAGTAGCCTCCAGCGGGTCCGCGTTCAGCGCCGGTGATGAGTTCCTGAGCTGCGTCCCTGGACAGAGGGATGACTGGTGCGGCGAGGAGCCAGGCGACGAGCTGGTCAAGGGGCATGGGTTCGGTCGGCCACGCGGGCATGTAGGGATCGCAGTAGATCGGGGTGCCCGGTTCGCTGCGCCAACTGCCGTCGAGGTCGCCGATGTCGAGCGCGTCGTACCCGAGCTGGTTCAGCAGGTCGGTGGCTCGCTGCTTGGCCGAGGCGCTCTGTCCGGCGATCGGCAGAGTGCTTCGGTCTGGCGCGCCGGGCGGTCGTGCCCCGTTGCCGAGGCTGGCGAAGGTGATGTTGTTGAAAGCCTTGACGAGGTCGGAGTTGGCCAGGTGGGCGTGGACGAGCTCGCTGGCGGTCGATGTCTGGTCGTCGAGAGCGGGGATCTGTCCATCCCTCTGCGGGTAGTAGTTGGTCGTGTCGAGGACGACCTTTCCTGCCAGCTCATCGGCGGGCAGTGCTGGGTGGGCGCTCAGTGGGATGGCGGCGACGACGATGTCTGCCTCCCGCGCGACCTCGGTCACGGTGCCGGCGCGAGCGCGAGGACCGAGTTGGGTGATGAGATCGCTCAGGGTCTGGGGTCCACGGGAGTTGGCGAGGATGACGTCGAGGCCTGCTGCGATGGCGAGGCGAGCAAGGGTGCCGCCGATGGCGCCGGTGCCGATGATGCCGAGTGGGGCGGTCATGAGTGGTGTCCGTTCGTGAGGTGGTGGCGCGCTCGAGGAGCGTGGGCGGGCTGGGTCAGTTGTTGTAGGACAGGGACGCGGAGAGGTCGCGGTAGTGGTCGATCTGCTGCTGGACATGTGCCTGCTTCTGCTCGACCGCGGCCATGGCGTCCGAGCCCGCGATGAAGCGGCGGGGGAGCGGTCCGGCGCCGGAGATCGTCACCAGGGCGGCGGCCAGCTTGGCGGGATCCCCGACCTGGGTTCCGTGCATCGCACGCCAGGCGTCCATGGTCTGGGCGGTGTTGTCGGCGTAGTCGTCGATGACCATTTCGGGCCAGATGGTCGAGGAGCCCTCGACGAGCAACTCAGTGCGGAAGAATCCGGGCTCAACCGACATGGTGGAGATGCCGAACGGAGCAACCTCGTCGGCCAGCGACTCCATCCAGCCCTCGAGTGCGTGCTTGGACGCCGTGTAGGCCGAGGTGAACGCGCCGCCGACGAATCCCGCGGTTGACGTGACGGTGATGACCTGGCCCGCCTGCTGGCGGCGCAGCACCGGCAGGGCCGCACGGGTGACGTTGAGGGTGCCGAAGAAGTTGGTCTCCATCTGGGCGCGGACCTGCTCGGGGCTGAGCGTCTCGAAGAAGCCGGCGTAGAAGTTGCCGGCGTCGTTGACGAGCACGTCGACACGACCGAAGTGCTCGACCGCGGTGTCGACCGCGTTCGCAGCCGCGGTGGGGTCGGTGACGTCAAGGGCGACGGCCAGCAGGTTCTCGTGCTCGCCTACGGCGGCCAGGACGCGCTGAGGGTCGCGACCGGTGGCAACGACGTGGTGACCAGCAGCGAGGGCCGCCTTGGCGATGTCGATGCCCATGCCGCGGCTTGCGCCCGTGACGAACCAGACCTGAGGGTTCTCAGCCATGGGGCTGTCTCCTTCTTGTGGGCCGTCGCACCACATTGGCCGACGACGTTGCTTGTGACAGGACAAGTCAACGGCGTCTCCGCGGGTTGAGGCAGACCCTCTCTAGAGGGTCCCTGCCAGTGCCTCCCTGGAAGAGGACTGGTGCTCTAGCGTCGGCAGCATGGACATCCGGAACGAGATCCGCGAGTTCCTGACCACCCGGCGGGCCAGGCTCACGCCCGCCGACCTCGATCTCCCTGACTACAAGGGCAGACGTCGTGTGCCCGGGTTGCGACGTGAAGAGGTGGCGCTTGTTGCGGGTATGAGTGTGGAGTACTACGTGCGACTCGAACGCGGCAACGCCACGGGTGTCTCGGAGTCAGTGCTCGTGGGGATCACTCGGGCCCTCAAGCTCGACGAGGCGGAGGTGTCGCACCTGCGTCATCTCGTCCGGGCAGCCAACGAGGGCGCTGAACCCAGCCGACGAAAGAGTCGACCGCGATCGAGATCGGTTCGCCCCGGAGTGCAACAACTGCTCGACGCCATGCGCGACGTGCCGACGGTGGTGCAGAACGGACGGATGGACGTGGTCGCGATCAACGCGCTCGGACGCGCGCTCTTCTCCCCGATGTACGAGGACGCCACCCGATCAGCAAATTTCGCCCGCTTCCTTTTCTTGGATCCTGCGGCTCCCGCCTTCTACCAGCAGTGGGAGGAGTCAGCTGAGCAGATCGTTGCGCTGCTCCGCAGCGAGGCAGGCAGGACACCCTACGACCGCGAGCTGAGCGACCTTGTCGGCGAGCTCACCACCTGCAGCGAGACCTTCAGCAAGTTATGGGCATCTCACAACGTGAGGGAACACCGCACAGGCATCAAGTCGATCAGTCATCCGGTGGTCGGCGACCTCGACCTTTCGTTCGAAGCGCTCGACCTCAGCGGTGAGCGCGGGCTCCAGCTTGTGGCCTTCTCAGCCCCGCCCGGATCCCCGACAGCCGACGGCCTACAGCTTCTCTCCAACTGGGCTGCCACCAATCGGGAGCTCACTCAGGACTCTGCAAGCGATGCGTCGTGAGAGACCGTGCGGGTCGATCAACCCATAGACCGAGCGGCGCTTCCGGGGTGGTGGCCAAGCCCGAGACGAACGGGTATCGATGCTCATCGAGGCCTGCGGCGATCCAACAAGTCTGGTGACTACTAGGCGGGCCCGAGGGCTTGGTGCCGTGCGGGCCGAACGCGGCCCCTACCGAACCGGGACGTGGAGGGTCTCGGTTCGCCGAGAAGGAGAGTGACCTCGGCGGTCCGGTAGCCTCGTGGCATGCCCGGGCCGACCTTTGCTGTAGTGCTGCGGAGTTCTCTCGGTGCAGCGATCGCATTGGTAGTGGGCTTGACCTGCACCGTCCTCTCCGCTCTGACCTCCGTCGCTCCGATGGCCGACATGAGCGACGAGGTGGCCCCGATCCCCACTGCCGCTGTCTCTGTGGCCGAGGAGGTTGCCGCGGCGTCGCCCGCCATGGCTGACATGTGCGCCGACGGTTGTGTCATCGACGCCACCAGTGTCGTCTGCGCGGGCGCTTGGCTGATGGTGACCAGCGTGCTGGTCTTGCTTAAGACGTCTCGTCGTCACACGTACCTTGGGCTCCTGGCCCGCATTCGGCGGCCTGGCCTCCCGCGCCGACGGCTACGCGAACGAACGCCCTGGGTCGTGCTGTCACCGATCTCTGTGTGCGTGTTCCGGGTCTGACAGGTCGCTCAGGACTCCTTCCTCTGAGCCAGCCTCCGGTGGCATGCCTAGCCGCAAGCTGCCCGACCGGTGCGCCTCGTGCGCCCGTCACGACCTGAACCGGTCGCCCGTTCGTCCGCAACGCTCACAGGGCGGATGCGGCGCATCGGGAACCCGATCGGACCTACTCCCCACCACGAAGGACTGAACAACTCATGGAAATGGCTTCCGCCATCCCCGACTGGCTCACCCCCGTCGCCTGGACCTACATCGCACTCTCCCTGCTCAGCACTGCCTTCATCGCGGCCGACATCTACCTGGCCCGCCGCCGCCACCACAGCGTTGCCCCCGAACTGGTGTGGGTCACCTCAGCGCTCTACCTCGGTCCCTTCGCCATCCTCGCCTATCTGAGTCGCGGACGCCTTGGGTCGTCGACTTCTGCGGACGAGACGATGCCAGTCACGGACGCGACAGCACTCGCGGTGCTACCCGGAGGCGGCGCTTCCGCCGTCGCCCACCTGATCGCGGTCCCGCTCGTCGTCGCGGTCGGGTGGACGATCGCCGGCGAGGCGATGTGGCCCATGATCCTCGTCATCGCCGTCTTGGTCATCATCATGCTGGCGGTCTATGGGTACCTCGCCGGTCGCGGTTCCAGCACCGGAAATGCCCGCTGGCTCTCCGTCGGCGCCGCCACCACCGCCGCCATCTTCACGGTCACGGCATTCGACATCGGCATGGTCGGCTGGATGCTCCTCCTCTACTACAACAGCGCCATGCCGCCAGTCACCGAGGGCACCTTCTGGTTCCTCATGCAGGTAGGCGTCATCATCGGTCTGGCCACCGGATACCCAGCTGTCATGTGGCTGCTGCGCCGCAACCAGGCCGTCGTCCCCACCTGAGCAATGCGCAGCTAACTGTCCGCGCATCGCGTCCCGATGTGCTGCCGCCGCAACCGCGTGGCGGCAGCACATCCGGACCATGGCATCCGCCGCTGGACGCAGGCAAGACGGCCAAGCAACAGGTGGTGGCAACTCGCGAACTCGACGACTGGACGTCACAAGCGCCCGAAAGGCAGGATTCAACGCCGCAGCGAGCTCTCGATCTGCGCGCGAAAGTGACGAGGTGTGAACGTCGTGCGTGACTCGAACCGGTCGGAGCACGTCGCGACACTGGGGCAACTTGTGCCGGCGTCGTAGCACGCTTTCGGGCAATGAGAGAGGTGCCGCTGGCCCGGATCGTTGCGGCGGGGTCGCTGCGCTGGGTGCGGGAGCGAGCGGGGCCCGGTCCGGAGATCGCGGCGTCGGCCCGTTGCTCACGGACCCGACAGAGCCGAGCTCGTGTCGAGTGCGAGTCCGTTGCTGGGCAGCGTACCGGGCCTCAGGTCGCGGGCGTGGGAGGACGTCCCCCCTTCATCGGCATCAGGTCTTGAGGTGTCGTGCGTCTTGGCGCACGGCGCTGTCGTCCGATCGGAGGGCCGAAGTGCTAGTGCTCGCCCTCATGCAGCAGGGGCCCGTTGACGAAGACGTCCTGGTGACGCAGACCGGCTGTCAGTTCCCGTGCAATCCGGGGCCCGTGGTCAGCGTCCAGCCGGACGACGTCTGGTACGAACACGTCGACCCCGACACCGCCCGGGCCCTGGTGGCCGAGTACCTGGTCCGAGCTCAGATCCTCGAGACGCAGCGTCTCCCACGCGCGCGGCGTCCTCTAGGCTGACCGCACACGTCTCGTGGGATCAGGAACCCGGTGCGAGTCCGGGGCGGTTCCGCCACTGTGATGCCCTTCGTCCCACCGGCGGCGGGCACAGCCAGACACTGGCCACGAGACATCCACCCAGCCGGGACGAGAATCCCGAGGAGGAGCTGACCAGGCGCATGCGCATCGCCCTGCTCTCGACGTCGGACACCGACCTGCTTTCCGCCCGTTCCTCGGGCGCCGCCTACGTCTGGGCCAACCCGGCCCGGCCCGGCCACCAGTCGATGGCCGAGGCCATCGAGGGCGCCGACCTGGTGGTGGGCCGCATCCTGGGCTCGCCGCACGACCTGTGCTCCGGGTTCGCGCGGATCCGGACCACCGGGATGCCGATGATCGTTCTGGGTGGCGAGCAGCAGCCCAGCGCCGAGCTGATGGAGCTCTCAACCGTACCGATCGGGATCGCTGCCGAGGCGCACCGCTACCTCGCCGAGGGCGGACCCGCCAACTTGGCCCAGCTGCACGCATTCCTCTCTGACACGGTGCTGCTCACCGGGGAGGGGTTCGAGCCCCCCATTGAGATCCCCGCGTGGGGTGTGCTGGAGCGACCAGTGACACCGGTCGACCTGCCTCGGGTTGGCGTGCTCTTCTACCGAGCCCACCAGGCCAGTGGCAACACCGCGTTCGCGCATGCCCTGGCCGACGCCGTCGACGCCACCGGCCAGGCGGTCGGGGTGCCGATCTTCAGCTCCTCGCTCCGGTCCTCGCCTGACGAGCTGTACGAAGCCCTGGGCGCCTTCGACGCCCTGGTGGTGACCGTGCTCGCCGCCGGCGGGAGCCAGCCGGCCGGGGCCAGTGCCGGAGGGGACGATGAGGCGTGGGACGTTGCGCGGATCGCCGCGCTCGACATCCCCGTGCTCCAGGGACTTTGCCTGACCAGCAGTCGCGAGGAGTGGGAGGCATCCGACGACGGCGTCACGCCGCTCGACTCGGCCAGCCAGATCGCTATCCCCGAGTTCGACGGGCGGATCATCACCGCGCCGTTCTCCTTCAAGGAGATCGACCAGGACGGCTTGCCGCGATACGTCGCCGACCCCGAGCGCTGCGCCCGGGTCGCCGGCATCGCGGTCAACCACGCACGCCTGCGGCGGATTCCGCCCTGCGAGCGCAAGGTCGCGCTGATGCTGTCGGCGTACCCCACCAAGCACTCGCGGGTCGGCAACGCCGTCGGCCTGGACACCCCCGTGTCCACGATCCGGCTGCTGCGCCGGATGCGTGACGCGGGCTACGACCTCGGCCCCGTGGGTGCGGTCCCGGGCCTCGAGCTCGAGGACGACACCGAAGCCGGTGATGCCCTGATCCACGCGTTGATCGCGGCAGGCGGCCAGGACGAGGAATGGCTGACCCAGACCCAGCTGACCGACGCGCACGTGCGGATCACGCCGGAGCAGTACAGCGCGTGGACGGCCGACGTGCACCCGGAGCTGCGGAACAAGATGGTCGAGGCGTGGGGTCCGGCGCCCGGACGGCTCTTCGTCAACGACAACGGGGAGATCGTGCTCGCCACGATCACCGCCGGCAACGTCGTCCTGCTGATCCAGCCGCCCAGGGGCTTCGGGGAGAACCCGGTCGCGATCTACCACGACCCCGATCTCGCGCCGTCACACCACTACCTCGCGGCCTACCGCTGGTTGGGCGCATCGGAGGACACCGGCGGCTTCGGCGCTCACGCGGTCGTGCACCTCGGCAAGCACGGCTCGATGGAGTGGCTGCCCGGCAAGAACGCGGCGCTCTCCGCGGCCTGTGCCACCGACGCGGCGATCGGTAACCTGCCACTGATCTACCCCTTCCTCGTCAACGACCCGGGGGAGGGGGCGCAGGCCAAGCGCCGTGCGCACGCCACGATCGTCGACCACCTGATCCCGCCCATGGCGCGCGCGGAGTCATACGGCGACATCGCCCGACTCGAGCAACTGCTCGACGAGCACGCCAACATCGCGGCGATGGACCCGGCCAAGCTTCCGGCCATCCGCGGCGAGATCTGGCAGCTGATGCACGCCGCGGAGATGCACCGCGACCTCGGCCTGGACGAGCGCCCCGACGACGAGGAGTTCGACGACTTCATCCTGCACGTCGACGGCTGGCTCTGCGAGATCAAGGACGCCCAGATCCGCGACGGCCTGCACGTCCTCGGCCAGGCGCCGGCGGGCGAAGCGCGCGTCAACCTGGTGCTCGCCATCCTCCGCGCCGCCCAGGTGTTCGGGGGTGAGTCCCGCGCGGTCCCGGGCCTGCGCGCCGCCCTGGGCCTCAAGGAGGGCGCGGAGGCCACCGTGGCCGTCGACGAGATCGAGCGACAGGCCCGCGGCCTGGTGCAGCGGATGGACGACGCCGACTGGGAGGTCGGGACCGCAGCCAAGCTGCACGACGACCCGGTTGTCCAGGAGGTGCTGCACTTCGCCGCCACCCAGGTGGTGCCCCGGCTGGAGCGCACCACCGACGAGCTCGACGCGGTGCTGCACGCGCTCGACGGCGGGTTCATCCCGGCGGGGCCCTCGGGTTCACCGCTGCGTGGACTGGTCAACGTACTGCCGACGGGCCGCAACTTCTACACCGTCGATCCTCGTGCCGTGCCGTCCCGGCTGGCCTGGGAGACCGGTAGCGCGATGGCCGACTCGCTGGTGCAGCGCTACCTCGAGGAGACCGGTGATCACCCGGAGTCGGTGGGGCTTTCGGTCTGGGGGACCAGCGCGATGCGTACGTCGGGTGACGACGTCGCCGAGGTGCTGGCCCTGCTCGGTGTACGACCGCAGTGGGACGAGGCCTCCCGTCGGGTCAGCGACCTGCAGGTGATACCCCTCGAGGAGCTGGGCCGTCCGCGGATCGACGTGACCGTCCGCATTTCCGGCTTCTTCCGGGATGCCTTCCCTCACGTCGTGGCGATGCTGGACGACGCCGTACGCCTGGTGGCGGACCTCGACGAGCCCGACCACCTCAACTTCGTGCGGGCGCACACCCGAGCCGACCTCGCCGAGCACGGCGATGAGCGGCGGGCCACCACGCGGATCTTCGGCTCCAAGCCGGGCTCGTACGGCGCTGGGATCCTCCAGGTGGTCGAGTCGGGGAACTGGCGCGACGACCGCGACCTGGCGGAGGTCTACACGGCCTGGGGCGGCTTCGCCTACGGGCGGGGTCTGGATGGTGCGCCGGCCGCCGACGACATGCGGGTGAACTACCGACGGATCAACGTCGCCGCGAAGAACATCGACACCCGCGAGCACGACATCGCCGACTCCGACGACTACTTCCAGTACCACGGCGGCATGGTCGCCACCGTGCGAGCGTTGACCGGCAGCGACCCCAAGGCGTACGTCGGTGACTCGACGACCCCTGACGCCGTGCGGACCCGGACGCTGCAGGAGGAGACCAACCGGGTGTTCCGGGCGCGGGTGGTCAACCCGCGCTGGATCGGCGCGATGCAGCGGCACGGCTACAAGGGGGCCTTCGAGCTCGCGGCCACCGTCGACTACCTCTTCGGATTCGACGCCACCACCGGCGTGGTCCACGACTGGATGTACGCCGCGCTCGCCCAGGAGTACGTCCTCGACGAGACCAACCAGGCCTTCATGAGGCAGTCGAACCCGTGGGCCCTCCGCGGCATCGTGGAGAAGCTGCACGAGGCGGTCGACCGAGGGCTGTGGGCCGAGCCCGACCCCGACGTGCTGGACCGCATGCGCCGCATCTACCTCGACCTCGAGGGAGACCTGGAGGATCGCGAGTGAGGCGCGTCCGCGTCATCGGGGTGGGCATGGGCCCGCAGCACGTCACCCGAGAGGCAGCCCACGCCCTGCGCACGGTCGACTACGTCCTCGCCTTCGCCAAGGGCCAGGCCGACCCGCTGCTTGAAGTGCGCGCCGAGGTCTGCCGGGCCTACGGCGACCCGCCCCTGGTCGTCGTCTCCGATCCGCCGCGCGACCGCGACGACCCCGACGACTACGCCCGCGCGGTCCACGACTGGCACGAGGCTCGGGTCACCGCGCACTTGCGGGTCCTCGACGAACGACCCGGCGACGTCGCGATGCTGGTGTGGGGTGATCCGTCCCTGTACGACTCGACTCTGCGGATCGTCGAGGCGATGGCGCAGCGCGTGGACCTGGAGGTCGACGTCACGCCCGGGATCAGCGCCCCGCAGCTGCTGGCGGCCAGGCACCGGATCGTGCTGCACGAGGTGGGTCGACCGGTCCACGTGACGACCGGTCGGCGGCTGCGCGAGGCGATCGAGCAGGGCCAGGACAACCTCGTCGTGATGCTCAACCGCACGCTCGACCTCGCGGGGCTGGAGGACTGGCGGATCTGGTGGGGCGCCAACCTCGGCACGCCGAGCGAGGAGCTTATCTCCGGTCGGGTGGGCGACGTGCTGCGCGAGCTCGAGGAGGCCCGCGAGCGGGCGCGTGCTGCCGCCGGTTGGGTGATGGATCTCTACCTGCTGAGGCACCGATGAGCCGGCCCGACCGCGACGTGCTGCTGTGCCGCGGCTGCTGCTGCGGCACAGCCGAGAAGCACCCGAGGACCGACCACGACGCCCAGCGGGACGCCCTGCTTGACTGCGACGGGGCCTTCGGCGTGCGGGTGCGCGTCGTGGACTGCCTCGACCATTGCGACCGTAGCAACGTCGTGCTGGTGCGGGACTTCACCGCTGGGCGGCGCCCGCACGACACCTGGCTTGGCGGGGTGCTCAACCGGCGCACGACCGAGCGCCTGGTGACGTGGGTCCAGGACGGCGGCGCCCTGCCGCGCGAGCTCGTGCCACACCGGTTCGGCACGCACACCCGCGGAGGAGGTCCCGCGTGAGCGCCCTGCTGGTGGCCGGTACGACCTCCGACGCGGGCAAGAGCATCGTCACCACGGGTCTGTGTCGGGCGCTGACCCGGCGGGGGGTGTTAGTCGCACCCTTCAAGGCGCAAAACATGTCCAACAACTCGATGGTGACCCGGGACGGCGCCGAGATCGGCCGGGCCCAGTGGATCCAGGCGCTGGCGGCCCGGGCCGAGCCGGAGGCTGCGATGAACCCGGTGCTGCTCAAGCCCGGCGGCGACCAGCGCAGCCATGTCGTGGTGATGGGTCACCCGGCCGGCGAGGTCTCCTCGCGCGACTTCGTCGACGGACGACGCCACCTCGCGCGAGCGGCGTACGACGCCTTCGACGACCTGTCCGCCCGCTACGACGTGGTGGTCGCGGAGGGCGCGGGAAGCCCCGCCGAGATCAACCTGAGGGCCGGTGACTACGTCAACATGGGCCTGGCGCGGCACGCGGACATGGCGGCGATCGTGGTGGGCGACATCGACCGTGGCGGCGTGTTCGCCGCCATGTACGGCACCGTCGCGCTTCTGGAGCCGGCGGATCAGCGACTGGTCGCGGGCTTCGTGGTCAACAAGTTCCGCGGCGACGCCTCGCTGCTGACCCCGGGGCTGCAGGAGCTGGAGCGGCTGACGGGCCGCCCGGTCCACGGCGTACTGCCCTGGCACCCCGACGTGTGGCTGGACTCCGAGGATGCGCTCGACCTGGAGGGCCGGCGTGGTCCGCAGGAGTCCGTGCTGAAGGTCGTCGTCGTACGCCTGCCGCGGATCAGCAACTTCACCGACGTCGATGCGCTCGGGCTCGAGCCCGACCTCGACGTGGTGTTCACCAGCGACCCGCGGAGTCTGTCGGACGCCGACCTGGTCGTGCTGCCCGGCACCCGCGCGACCATCGCCGACCTCGCCTGGTTGCGCCGTCGCGGACTCGACCGCGCGATCCTGGCACACGCCCGCGCCGGTCGGCCGGTGCTCGGCATCTGCGGCGGGTTCCAGATGCTCGGCCGCACGGTGGCGGACCCCCTCGGCGTCGAGGGTGGGCCGGGCGAGGTGGTCGAGGGTCTCGGTCTCCTCGACGCGAGGACCGACTTCTCGCCCGACAAGGTGCTCGGGCTGCCGGAGGGCAGCGCGCTAGGACTGCCGACGGGCGGGTACGAGATCCACCACGGACGCGTCACACGTGGTGAGGCCGAGGAGTTCCTGGGAGGTGCCCGGGACGAGGCGGTCTTCGGCACGATGTGGCACGGCAGCATGGAGGGTGATGCGTTCCGGCAGGCGTTCCTGGGCGAGGTCGCCCGGCTCCTCGGCGGGTCACGAGCGCCGTCCTCGGTGAGCTTCCCAGCCGCCCGCGAGCGCCGGCTCGAGCTCCTCGGGGACCTGGTGGAGGAGCACCTCGCGGTGGACGCGCTGCTCGACCTCGCCACGTCCGGTCCGCGCGGGACCTGGCCCCTCCTGCCTCCGGGGGCCGGTCGATGAGCGTGCTCGTGCTCGGCGGCACCGCCGAGGCACGTGACCTGGCGGCCCGGCTGCTGGAGGCGGGGGTCCCGGTGCTGTCGTCGCTGGCGGGACGGGTGCAGCAACCGCGGCTGCCGGTGGGGGACGTCCGGGTTGGCGGCTTCGGCGGGGCGATGGGTCTCCGCGAGCACCTCGTGAACGCCGGACACCACGCCGTCGTCGACGCGACGCACCCGTTCGCCGCCCAGATCTCGGCCCACGCCGCGCAGGGCTGCGCGAGCGCGGGAGTCCCACTGCTGCGGCTGCAGCGCCCCGGCTGGTTGACCAGCCCCGGGGCCGCGGACTGGCACTGGGTCGACGGTCACGGCGAGGCCGCGAGGGTGGCGGCGACCCTCGGCGAGCGGCCGTTCCTCACCGTCGGACGACAGTCGCTCGCCGATTTCACGCGCACGCTGGCCGACCTCGAGGCAATGGCGCGGGTGGTCGACGATCCCGGGACGGTGCCGACGCGCTGGCGGCTGCTGCTCGATCGCGGCCCGTTCGGTCTCGACGCCGAGCTGGAGGTGATGCGAGAGCACCACAGCGACGTGCTGGTCACCAAGGACTCCGGCGGCTCCTACACGCGTCCCAAGCTCGACGCGGCCGCCCAGCTCGGGATCCCGGTGGTCGTCGTACGCCGCCCGGCCGCGCCGAGCGGCGTACGCACCGTGCCCGACGTCGACCAGGCCGTCACCTGGGTGAGGAGCCTGCCGTGAAGGTGCTGGTGACCGGGGGCGTCCGGTCCGGGAAGTCCGGCCACGCCGAGGGCCTGCTGAAGCATGAGGAGTCGGTCACCTACGTCGCTCCGGGGCCGACCCCTGTCGATGACCCCGACCCGGACTGGGCCGCGCGCATCACCGCGCACCGAGCACGCAGACCGGCGACCTGGACCACGCTGGAGTCACGCGACCTGGCTGCCGCGCTCTCGCTGGACGGAGCGGTGCTCGTGGACTGCCTGGGCACCTGGCTCGCGGCCATTCTCGACGAGGCGAAGGCGTGGGAACTACCCTCGGACGAGGTGCGGGCCCTGGTCGACTCCCGGGTGGAGACGGCTGTGGCGGCCCTGGCTTCAGCGTCGGGCCCGGTCGTGTTGGTCACCAACGAGGTCGGCCTCGGCGTGGTTCCCGAACACCGCTCCGGGCGTCTCTTCCGCGACGTGCTCGGCACCGTGAACCAGCGCCTGGCGGCCGCCTGCGACGAGGTCCACTTCGTGGTGGCCGGGCGGGCGCTGGTGCTCTGAGGCGCCGGACGGCGGCTACCGGCGGGGTCGGCGGGTCCGGAGCGTGAACAGCACTGCGATCGCGAGGGCGCCGAAATCGACGCGTCGGGCCAGGGCCAGTGCGGGGGAGATGGCCGCTGCCGTCGGACTCGCGCCGGACCCCATCACGGCCCGGTGCTCGGTGCGCTCGCCGTAGTGGTTGGTGCCGCCGAGGCGGAGGCTCAGAGCACCCGCGAACGAGGCTTCGACCGGTCCGGCGTTGGGGCTGGGGTGTCCCGGTGAGTCTCGACGCCAGGCCGTCAGCGCGCCACCGGTATCGGGTCCGAGCAACGCGGCCAGCAGCGCGGTGACCCGCGCGCCCGGGAGGTTGAGCAGGTCGTCGAGCCGGGCGGAGGCCCAGCCGAACTCGGCGTACCGCTCGCTGCGGTGGCCGACCATCGCGTCGAGCGTGTTGGCGGCGCGGTACCCGAGCAGCCCGGGCACGCCCGCGACCGCACCGAGCACGAGCGGGGCCACCACGGCGTCCGAGGTGTTCTCGGCGACCGACTCGACCACCGCCCGGGCGACCTCGTCGGCGGTGAGCGTCGCGGTCTCGCGGCCGACCAGGTGGGTGAGCCGCTGCCGCGCCTCGGTCAGCCGATCGGCCGCGAGAAGAGTCGCGACACCCCGGGCCTCGCGGTCCAGCGAGGAGCCTCCGAGCACGACCCAGGTCGCAGCCGCGGTCACGAGGGTGTGTGACCCGGGACGAGCGCGCGTGCTCCGCTCGAGGAGTGCCCCGGCCAGCGTGACCGCGCCGACGAGGCTCCCGGCGTACCCCACGCCACGGCCGCGCGACGGCGACCACCACCGCGACTCGGCAGCGGCGGCCAGCCGGCCGAAGCCCGCCACCGGGTGCCACCGGCCGGGGTCGGCGAAGACCAGGTCGGCGGCGAACCCGAGGACCAGCCCGAGGGCGCGGCTCACGAAGTGGCCCCGGCCAGAGCGACGAGAAGGGTCGCCAGGCACAGCTCGACCGCGGCCCCGAAGACGTCGCCCGTCACCCCACCGAGGCGGCGTACGGCGCGGCGTACGAGCAGCAGGGTGACGACGAGACCCAGGGCGACGGCGATGACCCCGCGCCACCACGGCAGCCCGGCCCACCCGGTGACCAGACCGACGGCTACGAAGGAGAGGAGCATGGAGGTCGCTGCGGCGAGGCGGGGGACCGACTCCGTGAAGACCGCCCCGAGTCCGTCGTCGCGAGCGGCCGGCACGCCGCGGAGGCAGGTGAGCGCCAGCGCGCAGCGCGACACGCACACGAGGGTGCCGACGAGCACGGCGCCGCGTGCTTGGCCCGCCAACCAGGCCATCGACGTCGCTTGCAGCCCGAGCACCAGCAGGACCGCCGCGCCGCCGGCCGGCCCCGACGTCCCGGTGCGCATGGCGGCCAGCGACCGCTCCCGGTCGTAGGAGGCGGTCAGCCCGTCGACGGTGTCGGACAGCCCGTCGACATGGAAGGCGCGCGTGCCCAGCACGAGCACTGCGACCGCGAGCATGCCGGTCACGAGCGGAGGCAGGTGCGCCGCGCGGCCGGCCAGCAGCACCAGCGCGACGCCCGCACCGAGCGGGAGCACGGCCAGGGGGGCGATCAGCATCGCCGCCCCTGCGGTACGGCGGTCCACGCAGCGGGGAGCCGGGCCCCTCAGGACGGTCAGGGTGCCCACCGCGAGGCGCCAGGAGTCAGGCACGCGTCCTCACAGGGAAGCGGCGAGGGCGCGGCGCTGCGACTTCGCTGTCTCGTGCTTCTCGAGGCGGCCGACGAGCCCGGACAGCACGACGCCGATGCCCGCCCACAACGTGACGAGGGTGAGCAGCGACCCGCGGCGGAAGGCCCAGAGGGTGTCGGCCGGGAAGGAGCCCACCGCGTCGGGCCCCGGCATCAGCGTGGCCGCGACTGACGTGACGACGACGTACGCGGCGACGCCCATGACGACCGCACCCCACGTGCCGAACCGGGGCCACACCTGTCCGGCCAGCACCAGGGCGAGGATCCCCGTGACCAGCGAGACGAGCAGGAACCCGAAGTACTGCTCGGTCCGGGCGCCGATCGTCTCGGCCGTGCCTACGCCCGGTGGGTTGGCGGGGTACTTCAGGAAGGGCACGAAGGCCACTGTCGTGAAGCCCGTGAGGGCCACGACGGCGGTGGCCGCGGTCGGGCGCAGGCGCCCGACCCTGCCGGCGACGAGCGCGGATCCCAGGGCCACGAGGCCGCCAAGCGCGGTGCCCACGGTGAGGGTCCCGGTCAGCAACCCCCACGTCCTCTGGGTCTCGCGGGACACGACGGCCTCCTCGGAGTCGTGCGAGTGGGCTCCAGCGGTGGCCCCGGAGTGGTGGGCGGAGGACTCCTCCAGCGAGATGGCGGTCTCCACCGGCGGTTCGCCGACCTGGTGGGCGACGAGGAACGTGGCGACGCCGGCGAGCAGACCGGCGATCAGACCACGGACGAGCAGGGCCCGTGCGGTCATCGAGGTTCCGTTCAGAGGCCCGGGTCCGGGCACGTCGAGACGGCCCGTTCTCCCGGGGAAGCTGCTACAGCGAGAAGCGGTCTGTCCGTGGAGGACGGCCGCTCTCAGTGGCAGGGGAAGGCGAGCAGGTGGCGACCGTCGTGCACGAACTCGTGGAGGAGCGTGCCCGAGGTGAGCGAGACGGCCCCCTGGTCGGCGCTGACGAAGAACAGTACGAGCGTGGCGAAAAGTCCGACAAACAGCGCCCACGGCGCCAGCTCGGCGACGGGGATCGCCGGGACGGCGACGTCGGTGGTGGGGGCGGCGGAAATGGCGTGAGACATGTGTCCTCCTAGGGATGCTTGCGTCCCTGTTGATGGGGTGGACGGACACTCGGGTCTGACTCCACCACCGCCCGACCGGTCCCGGGGGACCTGTCTGGAGGAGGTGTCACAGTAGCGCGACTGTGCCGGAATCCCACCGGCTTCCTCGTGCCCGCAGGCAGCACCCTAGGGCATCAGCTGCGCTGCGGCGCAAGGGCGTCCAGCGCGTCGAGGAGCTGCCGGGTCTGCGGCTCGGGTCGTACGGCGATCCGCACCCACGAGGGGCCGAGCCCGGGGAACGTGTCGGCCCGGCGTACGGCGACCCCGAGCCGTCGCAAAGCCACGTGGACACCCGCGCCGACCTCAGCGAGGACGAACGAGGCGGACGACTCCACGAACGGGATGCCTCGCGCACGCAGGGCCTCCTCGAGCCCGCACCTCCAGGCGACAAGCTGGGCGGCACGGCGTCGCGACTCCTCCGAGGCGACGTCAGAGGAGCACGCCACCATCGCGGCGGCCGCGGTCGTCGAGACCGACCAAGGGACCTGGTGACGGCGCAGGTCGGCCACGACCTCGGGGTCGGCGAGCAGGTAGCCGGCGCGGATCCCGGGGATCGCCCAGTGCTTGGTCAGGCTGCGCAGCACGACGAGACCGAGGTGCGCCCCACCGGCCAGCGACTCGGGCTCGCCGGGGACGGTGTCCATGAATGCCTCGTCGACGACGACCACCCGTCCGGGCCGCAGCAGCCCACGTATCGTCGCAGCAGGGTGGAGCACACCGGTTGGATTGGTCGGGTTGCCGAGCACGACGAGGTCGGCCCGCTCGGGAATGTCCTCGCCCCGCAGCGTGAACCCGTCCTCCGCCCGGCAGCGAACCTCGACGACGTGGTGGCCGGCCAGCTCGAGCGCTGCATGCGGCTCGGTGAACTGCGGGTGCACCACCACCGGCGCCCGCCAGGCGCGCAGCCGCGCGAGCAGCGTGAACGCCTCGGCGGCGCCGGCGGTCGCCAGCACCTCGGTGGCGTCGCGGCCATGGCGGGCGGCGATCGCCTGCTCGGCCCGCACGGAGGTCGGGTAACGCCCGATCTCGTCGAGACTGGCTCGCAGGGCGCCGTCGAGCCAGGACGGCCGTGGCCCGCCATAGACGTTGACGGCGAGGTCGAGCAACCCCTCCTCGGCCTCCGCGTCGCCGTGGTGGCGCAGGGGGTCCGCGAGCGGTGCCGAGCGGGCCTGCCCCACCACGCTGGTGCTGGAGGCCGTCTGGATGTGCGGGGTGGCGGCGTGGACGGCGTCGGCGAAGCGCTGGGCGAGGTGGGGGTGACCGGCCCAGTGGGTGTGCAGGTACGACGCATGCAGGGTCGGCGTGGCGAAGCCGACCCTCTCGCCGTCGATCGTCCAGGCAGGGGTGTCTCCGGCCTCGGGGCGGGTGTGGGTGCGATGGAACTCATGGCCGCTCACCTGCTCGGAGGCCCGGGTCAGGAGTGAGTCGGTGGCTGCCGTGGCGGTGGGGTAACGCAGGGTCAGCCGCGCGGTCATCCGTGCCTCGGCCACCAGGGCACCGACCATCGGCGCCTCGTCGACGGTGCTGCAGAGGTAGAGCAAGCCGGCACACTCGGCGACCGTCGGGATGCCGTCGGCGACGGCGACGCGCAGGTCCTCGCGCAGCGCGGTGTTGGCGGCCAGCGCGACGGCGTGGACCTCGGGGAATCCGCCGCCGAGGTAGAGGCCGCTGGTGCCGGCGGGCAGCGCCTTGTCGGTGAGCGGGTCGAAGCTGACGACGTCGCATCCGGCTGCGCGGAGCAGCTCCTCGGTCTCGGTGTAGCGGAAGGTGAACGCGCGACCGCCGGCCATCGCGACGATGGGGCGAGCATCGCTAGGAGGGTGCACCTCGGCGACCGGGTCCCACGGATCGGCGGACAGGTCGGCAGCGGTGCGCGCGATCCGGAGCACGGCATCCAAGTCGACCGTCTGGGCAACGTGGTCCGCCAGCCGGTCGAGGGTGTGCGTGGCCTCTTCGCGCTCTGCCGCGGGAACGAGGCCGAGATGGCGCGAGGGCGCGGCGAACGCGTCGTCGCGACCGATCGTGCCCAGGACGGGCAGTCCGATCGAGCTGGCAACCTCCTGCGCGTGGCGCGGCGAACCGGCTTTGTTGAGAATCACACCAGCGACCTCGACGCGCGGGTCAAAGGTCGCCATGCCGTGTACCACCGCCCCGATCGAACGGGAGGATCGGGAGATGTCGACGACCAGCACGACGGGCGACCCGGTGAGGGCGGCGACGTGCGCTGTCGAGGAGAAGCCCTCACCACCCACCCGGCCGTCGTACAGGCCCATCACGCCCTCGACGACGGCGACGTCGGCGCCCGCGGCGCCGTGCAGCAGCAGCGGGACGATCCTGTCCTCGCCGACCAGGTGGGGATCGAGATTGCGGCCGGGGCGGCCGCTCGCCAGGGCGTGAAATCCCGGATCGATGTAGTCCGGCCCAACCTTGTGGCCGCTGACCACACGGCCCGCGCGGGTCAGCGCGGCCATCAGACCGGTCGCGACGGTGGTCTTTCCCTGGCCGGTCGCCGGAGCTGCGACGACGAACCGGGGAAGGCTGGTCACGGCGTCACCACTCGATGCCTCGCTGGCCCTTCTGACCGCGGTCCATCTGGTGCTTGACCTTCGTCATCTCGGTGACCAGGTCGGAGACCTCGACGAGCCGGGGGTGCGCACGCCGGCCGGTAACCACGACGAACTGTCGCCCGGGCCGCTGGCTCAGGGTGTCGACGACGTCTTCGACGTCGACCCACCCCCACTCCATCGGGTAGGTGAACTCGTCGAGGATCAGCAGGTCATGGGTCTGCGCGGCGATCCGGCGCTTGACCTCGGCCCACCCCTCGGCTGCCTCGGCGGCGTGGTCGGTCTCGTCGCCAGCCTTCCGGGACCACGACCACCCGGCACCCATCTTGTGCCACTCCACGGGGCCGCCCTCGCCCGACTCCTGGTGCAGTGTGCCGAGTCGCTCGAGCACCGTCTGCTCGCCGATGCGCCACTTGGCGGACTTCACGAACTGGAAGACCCCGATGTCCCAGCCCTGGTTCCAGGCGCGGATCGCGAGCCCGAAGGCGGCAGTCGACTTCCCCTTGCCGTCACCGGTGTGCACCATCAGCAGCGGTTGCTCGCGGCGCTCGCGGGTGCTGAGACCGTCGTCCGGGACGGTGAGTGGCTGGCCCTGGGGCATCAGGCTGCTCCTTCGGTACTGGTGTCGGCGGTCGTGCGAGGATGCACGCGGTCGTGGACGAGCGTGGTGAGCCCGGTCGCGCTGACCTCGTCGACCGGGACGTGCTCGGCGCGTAGTACCCCGGCCAGGTCCCGGGCGAGCCCGAGCCGGAACGAGCCGGTCTCGGAGTCGACGACCAGTGACGTCACCCCGGTCCCCGCGAGGTGAGCTGCTGCTGTCCGCGCCCGTGCGACGGCGTCGGGTCCCCAGGTCGCGCGACCGTCGGTGACGACGACGAGCAGCGGGCGTCGACGCGGGTCGCGGACGCGTTCGACGCGCAGCACACGGGCGGCCTCGAGCAGGCCCTCGGCCAGCGGCGTACGCCCTCCCGCAGGGAGTGCTTCGAGTCGGGTCGCGGCGATGTCGACGGAGCGGGTGGGCGGCAGCACCAGCTCGGCGCGGTCGCCCCGGAACGTCACGAGCCCGACCTGGTCGCGGCGCCGGTAGGCGTCCAGCAGCAGCGAGAGGATCGCGGTCTTGACCTGCTCCATGCGGCGACGCGCGGCCATCGACCCGGAGGCATCGACGCAGAAGAGCACCAGGTTGGACTCCTGTCCCTCGCGGGTCGCCACGCGCAGGTCGTCAGGGCGGAAGAGCAGGCTGCCCGACGTTCGGCCGCGGGCGAGCTGGTGGGGCGCGGCCGCGCGCACGGTCTCGGCGACGTGGATCGAGCCTGCCCCGCCCGTGCTGTGTCGGGACCCGATCCGACGTCCGGACTCGGTCATCGCGCGGCTGCGCCGACCGGCCTCGCCCTCGCCGGTGCCCTGGACCGTGAAGAGCTTGGGCCGATAGGGGGTCCGCGCGTCGACGGTGGTGTCCGGCCGGCCGGGAGCATCGCCAGCGGCGGCTGCGTCTGCTGGGGCCTCGCCGGCCGTCGACGGCGGCGCGCTCTCGCCGCCATCGGAGGGGCTCGAGGAGGAGTCCGACGGTGATTGCGTCCCGCTCGTGGGTTCACGATCCCCGGAACCGTCCTGGTCGGTGTCCAGACGGCCGTCCGCGGGCCCTTCCCCCTCGGTCCCTTCCCCCTCGGATCCGCCCTGCGGCTCGGGGGGCTCCGGCGCGGGGTCGTCGTCGCCGAGCACCTGGTCGAGCAGCTCCTCGTCGAGCCCGGGGGCGTCGAAGGGGTTGCGGCGGCGACGGTGGGGGAGTGCGAGGCGGGCGGCGGCGCGGACGTCGGCGGTGGTGACCGAGGTGCGGCCGTGCCAGGCGGCGTGGGCGACGGCGGTCCGGGCCGTGACGATGTCGGCGCGCATGCCGTCGACCTCGAAGGCGGCGCAGACCTCGGCGATCTTGAGAAGTACGTCGTCGCGGAGCTCGACCTCCGCGACGAGCTTCTGGGCCGCCTGGATCCGGTCGGTGAGCGCGCGCTCCGACTCGGCGTACTGGCGGGTGAAGGACTCCGGATCGGTGTCGTAGGACATCCGGCGGCGAACGACCTCGGCGCGGGAGGCCGGGTCGCGCGGCGCGGCGACCTCGACGGTGAGGCCGAACCGGTCGAGCAGTTGCGGACGGAGCTCGCCCTCCTCGGGGTTCATCGTGCCGACGAGGACGAACCGGGCGGCGTGCTCGACCGAGACACCGTCGCGCTCGACGTTCGACCGGCCCATGGCGGCGGCGTCGAGCAGCAGGTCGACGAGGTGGTCCTGGAGGAGGTTGACCTCGTCGACGTAGAGGATCCCGCGGTGGGCGCGGGCCAGGAGGCCAGGCTCGTACTCCGCCTTGCCCTCCGACAGCGCGCGCTCGAGGTGCAGGGAGCCGAGGACGCGGTCCTCGGTGGCGCCGACCGGCAGCTCGACGAGCCGCACCGGCCGCGTCTCCGTCGGGGCGTCCGCCGCGAACGGCCCGTCCGGTGAGAGCGGCGTGGGGTCGCGTGGGTCGGTGGAGAACCGGTCGCCTGCGATCACGTCGATCGGTGGCAGGACGGCGGCCAGTGCACGCACGATCGTGGACTTCGCGGTGCCCTTCTCGCCGCGCACCAGGACTCCGCCGACGCCGGGCGAGATCGTGGTGAGGACCAGGGCCAGGGCCATGTCGTCGGATCCCACGACGGCGCTGAAGGGAAACTGCAGTGGCATGGGAGGCTCCCGCTCGTCAGCCAGCGAACAAAGTGGCGCGAGGCCGGTCTTCGGACTTCCTGGATCGGTGCCGGTCTCGCGATCGACGTCGTCCAGGTCACCGCAGCGGGCCTGTGCCGGACTCTCACCGGCTTCCCAGATTCTCCCGTCGGGCCTGTTCGTCTCGTGGCCGTCGGGGCACCTCGTGCCTGTCGGGCGTCACGATAGCGTCTGACCCCATGACCTCCAACGGCCGTCCGCGGATCACCGTCGTCGGCCTCGGCGCCGACGGGTGGGTCGGGGTTCCGGATCGCCTGCGCACGATGGTGGAAGGCGCCGCGGTGGTGCTCGGCGGACGTCGTCACCTCGCCCTGCTGCCGGACGTCTCCGAGCAGGCGCGGGAAGCCTGGCCGAGCCCGCTGCGCGACGGTCTTCCCGGCCTGATGGCGAAGTACGCCGACCTGGACGTCGTCGCGCTCGCCTCCGGTGACCCTCTGGTGAGCGGCATCGGCTCGACGCTGGCCGAGCTGCTCGGCGCCGATGCGGTGCACGTCGAGCCGGCCGTCTCCTCGGTGGCGCTGGCCCGCGCCCGGATGTGCTGGGCCGCTGAGGACCACGACGTCGTCAGCCTGGTCGGACGCGACCCGCGGCTGCTGCTGCGCGCGCTCGCCCCAGGCCGACGCGTGCTCGTGCTCTCCGCCGACGAAACCACCCCCGCTGTGGTCGCGCGTCTGCTGGTCGAGCACGGGTACCCCGCAAGCCGGATCAGCGTGCTCGGCGACCTGGGCGGGGACGAGACGCGCGTCGAGGGCGTGGCCGATGGCTGGGAGGGCGAGGTCTCCCGCCTGAACGTGATCGCCCTCGAGGTGGTCGGTCAGGGTCTTGCCTCGTGGTCGCCCGGTCTGCCCGACTCGGCGTACGAGCACGACGGCCAGCTCACCAAGCGCGACCTCCGCGCGTCGGCACTCTCCCGCCTCGCGCCCGCCCCGGGCCAGCTGCTCTGGGACGTCGGCGCAGGCGCCGGGTCGGTCGGCATCGAGTGGATGCGGGCGCACCCGTCGTGCCGCGCGATCGGCGTGGAGTCCGACAGCGACCGGGCCGCGCGGATCGCCCGCAACGCCGGCGCGCTGGGCGTCCCCGATCTCGAGGTCGTGCACGGCCGTGCCCCCGACGCCCTGACCGGGCTGCCCGCGCCCGACGCGGTCTTCGTCGGCGGCGGTGCCACCCGCGCCCGTGTCGTCGACACGTGCCTCGCTGCCCTAGGACCAGGCGGCCGGCTTGTGGTGCACGGCGTCACCCTGGAGACCGAGCAGCTGCTGGTGCGGCTGCACTCCGAGCACGGCGGCGAGCTGACCCGCATCGCGGTCGAGCACGCCGAACCGATCGGCACCTTCACCGGCTGGACGCCGGCCCGGGCCGTGATCCAGTGGGCCTACGTCAAGGAGCAGTCGTGACCATCCACTTCGTCGGCGCCGGCCCCGGTGCCGCCGACCTGATCACCCTCCGCGCGGCCGCCATGCTGAGTGCCGCCGACGTGGTGCTCTATCCGGGCACCTACCTCGACGCCGAGGTGCTCGGCCATTGCCGCGCCGAGGCGCGGCTGGTCGACACCCAAGCGCTCGACCTTAACCAGATCATCAGCGAGCTGGTCGACTCCCACGCGACCGGGCGCGACGTCGTCCGCCTCGTCTCGGGTGACCCCTCGCTCTACTCCGCCCTCGCCGAGCAGACTCGGCGACTCGAGGCCGCCGGCGTGCCGTGGGACGTCACGCCCGGCGTCCCGGCGTACGCCGCCGCGGCTGCCCTCGTCGGTCGCGAGCTGACCGTCCCGCTGGTGGCCCAGTCCGTCGTCCTGACCCGCGCCCAGGCCCGCTCCACCGCGATGCCCGAGAGCGAGGCGTTGGCCGGCTTCGCCGCCACGCGTGCCACTCTTGCGCTGCACCTCGCGATCACCCGGACGCGCGAGACGATGGCCGAGCTCGTGGGCGACTACGGCCCCGACTGCCCGGTGATCGTTGTCCACCGCGCCAGCCAGCCCGACGAGCAGGTGCTGCGTGGCACCGTCGCCGACATCGCCGACCAGGTGGAGGACGCGGGCCTCCGGCAGGCCGCGGTGATCCTGGTCGGGCGGGCGCTGGACCCGAGCGGTGGCGGGGAGTCGTTCCTCTACGACCCGGCACGTGATCGCTCGTCGCTGGGCTGAGCGAAGGGCTCCGGGGCGGTGGGGGTCGAGCGCGAGGTCCACACCGCCCCGGACGCCGACCGCCGGGTGCCGGACGAGCCGATGATCAGCAGGCACTTCATGTCGATCGAGGCGGCGTCGAGACCGGACAACGTGGTGACCTCGAGCGACTCCTCGCCCCGGCCGACGTCGCGGCCGACCACGACCACGGTGTCGGTGGGCAGGTGCTCGAGGAGCACCTTCTGCGCCTCCACGACCTGGCTGGTCCGCGAGCGCGAGGCGGGGTTGTAGATCGCCAGCACCAGATCGGCCGCGGCCACCGCGCGCAGCCGCCGCTCGATCACCGACCACGGCTTGAGTCGGTCCGAGAGGCTCATCACCGCGAAGTCACCGCCGATCGGGGCGCCAGCCCTCGCCGCGACGGCCTGCACGGCGCTCATCCCGGGCAGGACGCGCACGGCCACGTCGGCGTACGCCGGATCCTCGGCAGCCTCGAGCACCGCCGCCGCCATCCCGAAGACCCCGGCGTCGCCGCCGGAGACAACCGCGACCTTCTCCCCTGCACGGGCCAGGTCCAGAGCGAGCCGGGAGCGGTCGAGCTCGACGGTGTTGCCGGAGGCATGCCGGGTCAGCCCTGCGCGCTGGGGGACGCGGTTGACGTAGGGCGCGTAGCCCACGACGTGGTCCACCGACGCGAGCGCCTCGGTTACCTCCGGGGTGATCCATGCGTCCGGCCCCGGGCCGAGCCCGACGACGAGGAGCTCGCCGGCGGTCGAGCCGGCGACCGTCGCCGGCACCGTTGCGCGTCGACCGGTCGGCTCCGCATGGCGGCTGTCACCGGTGACCACGATCAACGAGAAGTAAGGCACCGAGGAAGGATCCACCTCCGACACCGGCAGCCAGCGCTCTGCCGGCATCGAGGCCCGCTCGACGTAGAGCGCGTGCTCGAGCCGGCCTGCCTGCTCCAGCGCCGAGCGCACAGCCGGGAACGTGCGACCGAGCTTCATGATGATCGCACCGTCGGTGTCGGCCAGGCGGCGCGCGAGCTCCGGCTCGGGCAGCGTGCCCGGCAGAATCGTGAGCACATCGGTCTGCCGGACCAGGGGTGAGGCGACGGCGGCGGTGGCGGCCGCGAACGCGGGCACCCCGGGCACGATCTCGGTAGGGAAGCGGTCGGCGAGCCGGTCATGCATGTACATGAACGACCCGTAGAACAGCGGATCCCCCTCGGCGAGCAGCACGACGGTCCGTCCGGCCTCGAGGTGGGTGGCGAGCCGGGCGGCCGACTCCTCGTAGAACTCCGCGATCGCCCCGGCGTAGCCCCCCGGGTGGGCCGTGCTGCCCGTCGTGACTGGGTAGCGCAGCTCCTCCTCGATCGCGTCTGCCGGGATCAGGTCGGCGGCGATGCGGCGCGCGTTGGACTGCTTGCCGACGCCCGCGTGGTAGGCGACGACGTCGGCGGAGGCGACCAGCCGCGCGGCCTTGACGGTGATCAGCTCGGGGTCGCCGGGGCCGAGCCCGACGCCGTAGAAGTGTCCAGTTGGCGTGGTCATTCCTGCTCCTGGGCCAGCGCGTTGAGCGCCGAGGCGGTCATGGCCGAGCCGCCGCGGCGGCCCCGCACGGTGAGGAAGGGGACGTCGATACCGTGGTCGTCCGCGAAGGACTCCAACGCCTGCTTGGATTCCGCAGCGCCTATGAAGCCGACCGGGCAGCCGATCACCGCAGCGGGCCGAGGAGCCCCTTCGACGAGCAGCTCCAGCAGGTGGAACAACGCCGTGGGAGCGTTGCCGATTGCCACGACCGCTCCCTCGAGGAGCGGCACCCACAGCGAGACCGCGGCGGCCGATCGCGTGGTGCCCCACCGGCGCGCGAGGTCGGGCACGCGCGCGTCGCGAAGCAGACAGACCACGTCGTTGTCGCGGGGGAGTCGAGCGCGGGTGACCCCCGAGGCGACCATGTGGGCGTCGGTGAGGATCGGCGCCCCCGCCTCCAGCGCGGTCCGCGCCGCAGGCACCAGACGCGGGTGCACGACGAGATCGTCGACCAGGTCGACCTGCCCGGTGCCGTGCACCATCCGCACCGCCACCGACTCAGCCTCCGGGGGCAGCGCGTCCAGCCGCGCCTCGGCACGGATCGTGGCGAACGATTCGGCGTAGATCGCGGACCCCTGGTCGACGTAGGCGTAATGGCGGGCCGGTCGGGCCGGTCCCTCGATCGAGCCAGTCATGGCGTCACCACCACGCCGTGCCACGGGGTGACCACCAGGTCGTGACCGGGTCCGACCAGGTCGCCGACGAGGTCGGGCGTGAGGACGCCGTCCGGGACGGGCACGTGCAGCACTCCGTCGTACGACGGGATGCCGGAGGCGGCGGGTACTCGGGCGTCGCCTGGCGCGGGAGGCGCCAGCGGGGACTCGAGCTCGGCGACGTGCCAGGCGGCCGTCTCGTCGTGGCCGCGCTCCAGCAGGAAGCGGTGGGCCAGCTGGACCAACTCCTCGGCGACGTCGGGCAGTGGGACGACCGCACCCCAGCCCGCGCCGACCCTGAGCTGGGCGGTGTCCGCGTCGAGGACCACGGCACCGAGGTCGGTTTCGCGGTCGACGAGGTCGCCCCGGCCGTCGTCGAGCACGAACAGGAACCGGCCCGGCAGTGCGGCCAGTTCAGGTAAGGCACAGAGGCGCTCGTCGAGCTCATGGACCACCGGCCGCAGGTCGGCCCGACCTCCGGAGATCCCGGTGAGCGGGGAGCACATCAGGTTGCGTGCGAGCTCGTGGCTGCGCGAGGGGAGCAGACCGGTCCCCACGACGGCGTCCACCACCTCGTCAGGAAGCTGGCCGCCGACGAACGGCAGCGCGCGCAGCTGCAGGTTGGCACGCCCCGTGAGGTAGACCTGCCCGTCGCCGTGGTCGTGCGCCACCTGCGCGAGGATCTCAAGGGATCCGGCTGGGAGGTGGCCGCCGGCCAGACGCAGGCGAATCAGTGCGCCGTCGTCGGCGGGCCAGGGGCGGAGCACGCCGGGGCACCGGTCACGGCGGAGTCGAACGGGTGGGAGGGGCACCGATGGTCCTCTGAGGTCAGGGACCCGTGCGCGGGGTCCTCGAGTGACCTCGCGGCTGTTGCCGCAAGGGCCAGCAGGTCTTCGGACTCGGGATCACCCGGTGCGGGACGCCTTCCCGGACCCCGCGGTCCAGTGGCTGTCGTAAGACAGGGCCCCGCCCGTCACCCTTACCGCTGCGCGTCAGTCCCGGATTCGCACCGGGTTCCCTGCGCCCCCGCGGCGGACCACGGGAGGTTGACTGGCGTTCGGCACGCTACCAACACACCCGTGCGGACGACACCCGTGGGCACGGACCGGTCCGGTGCTAGTGTCCTCCGCATCCACACGGGAGCCCGATGCATCGGGCTGAGATGGGGCTGATGCCGCCCCGACCGTCGAACCTGCTCCGGATCATGCCGGCGAAGGAAGTGAGATCGACGTGTTGCCACGGTTCCACCTGATCACCGATTTCGGACCCCTCGATCGGGATGCGTTGACGCGCCTGCTCGCCGTCGTTGGCGAGGGCGCCGTCGGCACTCCGCGCGTCGACGCGGTCCAGGTCCGTGCAAAGCAAGCCAGTGACCGTGAGGTCGTCGCCTGGACGCGTGAGCTGCTGGCCGAGCTCGCGCCACGGGGGACGCGGGTGATCGTCAACGACCGCCTCGACGTCGCACTCGCCGCCGGGGCGCACGGGGTGCACCTCGGCCGGAACGACTTGTCCGTCGCGGACGCGCGGGCGCTCGCCCCGGTGGACTTCCTGGTCGGTGCCACCTGCCGTGGTCCGGAGCACGCGATCGCAGCGCGGGCCGAGGGCGCCGACTACGCCGGGGTGGGTCCGGTGCACGCCACCTCGACCAAGGACGGGTTGCCTGACCCCCTCGGTCTCGACGTGCTCGCCGCGACCGCACGGGAGATCCCGGCGATCGCGATCGGGGGGATCACCGCGGCGCGGGTGCGCGACGTGATGACCTCCGGTGCCCATGGCGTCGCCGTGGTCGCCGCCGTCTGGAAGGACCCCGACCCACCCGGCGCGGCCCGGGAGATCGCCGAGCTCGTTCACACGTCGTGAGCCCGGTGACGCCCGGGCTCCGGGTGGTGGTCGTCGGTGGCGGGGTGATCGGGCTGGCCTGCGCTGACGAGTTGGTCATGGCCGGGCACGACGTGACCGTCTGCGACCCCAGACCCGGCGGCGGTTCGACGTACGCCGCCGCGGGGATGCTCGCGCCCGGTGGCGAGGCATGGTTCGGCGAGGAGGCACTGCTGCGGCTGGGGATCGACTCGCTCGCGAGGTGGCCGGCCTTCGCAGCCTCGCTGGCGGAACGGTCGGGGCACCACCTCGACCTGCGCTCGACCGGCACCGTGCTCGTCGCCGCCGACCGCGACGACCTCGCCGAGGTGCACCGTGCCTGCCGACTGCTGGACGCCAGCGGGGTGCGGGTGGAGGAGCTCGACCGGCGGGCCCTGCGAGCGGCCGAGCCGATGCTCTCGGGGCGCGTCGTCGGCGGGGCGCTGCTGCCCGACGACCGCCATGTCAACCCGCGGCGGGTCGCTGACGCGCTACTCGCGGTGCTGGGCGACCGGGTGGTTCGTGCCCGCGCGACCCCCGAGCCCGACGGCGTGGTCCTGGACGACGGCTCCCGTCTGCGAGCGGAGGTGGTGGTGCTCGCCACCGGCGCGACCGGGATGCCGCACGTGCGCCCGGTGCGCGGCGAGGCGGTCCGGCTGCGGTCCAGGCCGAGCCCGGCCCGGGTGCTGCGGGCCCGCGTCCACGGGGAGCGGGTCTACGTCGTGCCGCGCGCGCACGGGGAGCTGCTGATCGGCGCGACCGAGGAGGAGCACCCGGCCGACGACGGCGACCCGCTGCCGACCCTCGGCGGGGTGGCCCGGCTGCTCGAGACCGCGCGCGCCTTGATACCCGGACTCGCCACCGCCGAGCTTCTCGAGGTGGTCGCCCGGGACCGGCCCGGCAGCCCCGACAACGGTCCGCTGCTCGGACCGGTGCCGGGCACGGGGAGCGCCCGGCTGGTGCTCGCCGGTGGACATCACCGGGGCGGCGTGCTGCTCGCGCCGGTCACCGCGGCGACCGTGCGTGCCCACGTCGACGGCCTCGCGGTGCCGCCAGCGGCGCAGGCGTTCAATCCCCAGCGCTTCGACCGCCCCAACGACACGGACCGCCACACAGACCGCGACACGGATCGGAACGAGGAACCATGCGCCTGAGCGTGAACGGACGACCGCACGAGCTGCCCGAGGGCACCGCGCTGACCGGCCTGCTGGAGACGGTGGCCCCCGACCCTCGCGGCGTCGCCGTCGCCCTCAACGGCAGCGTCGTGCGCGCCGCCGAGTGGCCGGCCATCCCGCTGCGCGAGGGCGACCTCGTCGAGGTCGTCACCGCCCACCAGGGCGGGTGAGCGGCGTGGAGATGCTCGAGGTCGCGGGCGTGCAGCTCGCCCCGCTGTGGCTGGGCACGGGCGGGTTGACCAGCCTGGAGACCGTGCGTCGCGTGGTCGAGGCGGCGCGCCCCGGTCTGGTGACGGTCTCGGTCCGGCGTACCTCCGACACCGGGACGGGCAGCCTGCTGGCCACCCTGCGCGACCTCGGCGTCCAGGTGCTGCCCAACACTGCCGGCTGCCTCGGCGCCCAGGAGGCGGTGCTGACCGCCGAGCTCGCCCGGGAGGCGCTCGGCACCGACTGGGTCAAGCTCGAGGTGATCGGCGACGAGGTCAGCCTGCTGCCCGACGTCGTCGAGCTGGTCGAGGCCGCGGAGACGCTGGTGGCTCGTGGCTTCACGGTGCTGCCCTACACGACCGGAGACCCGGTCGTCGCCCGCCGGCTGGTCGACGTCGGCTGTGCCGCGGTGATGCCGCTGGGCTCCCCGATCGGCTCGGGACGCGGGATCGCTGACCCGCACACGATCGAGGCGGTGCGGGCGGCGGTGGACGTCCCGGTCGTCCTGGACGCGGGGATCGGCACCGCCAGCGAGGCGGCGCACGCGATGGAACTCGGCTGCGACGCAGTGCTCGTGGCGACCGCGGTCACCCGCGCCGAGGACCCGGTCGCGATGGCGCGCGCGATGAGCCTGGCCGTCGAGTCGGGTCAGCTCGCCCGCCGGGCCGGGCGGATCCCGCGCCGGGAGACGGCGCGGGCCTCGAGCCCGATGCGTGGGCGGGTGGGGCGGTGAGGGTGCCGAGGCTGCTCCTACTCACCGACCGCGGGCAGCTGCTCCCGGGACGTGGCCTGGTCGAGACCCTCGCCTCGTGCGCGGCGGCCGGCGCGACGACGGTCGTGCTGCGCGAGCTCGACCTGGACGAGCCGGCGCGCGCCGCCCTCGCGGACGAGCTGGCGGCTCACGTGCAGGTCATCTCGGCGCGCACCCTCCTGCCCGGCGCGGCCGGTCTGCACCTCGCCGCCCACCAGGCCGCCCCGGCACCGGCGGGGCCGCCGCACGGCCGCTCCTGCCACGACGAGGCCGCGGTCGCGCGGGCCGCCGAGGAGGGTGCGGCCTACGTGACGATCTCGCCGGTCGCGCCCACGGCCTCCAAGCCGGGCTACGGTCCGGCGCTCGGCGCCGGGGGAGTACGCCGTGCCGTCGAGGCCGCCGACGGCCTGCCGGTGCTGGCGCTCGGCGGCGTCTCCGCCGAGGTGGCGGCCCGGCTGCGCTCGGCCGGCGCCCACGGCGTCGCGGTGATGGGCGCCGTGATGCGGGCCCACGACCCGGCCGTCGTCGTCGCCGCGCTGCTCGCCGAGCTGGGGGAGCAGTGACGGCCACACCGCTCGTGGTCCTCAGCGTCGCCGGCACCGACTCCGGCGGCGCCGCCGGTCTCGCCGCTGACCTGGCCACCTTCGCCGCGCTCGGCGTCCACGGCACCTGCGCCGTCACGGCCGTCACGGCGCAGGACACCACCGGCGTGCACGGTGTGGTCCCGATGGGCGCCGGTGACGTGCGTGCCCAGATCCGTGCCGTGTTCGACGACCTTCCCGTGGCTGCCGCGAAGACCGGGATGCTCGGCTCCGCCGAGGTCGCCCACGTCGTCGCCGACCTGCTCGCCGGATCCCTGCCGCTCGTGGTCGATCCGGTGCTCGTCGCGACCAGCGGCGCCGTCCTGGGTGATGCGGCACTGGTCCGGGCGTATCGCGAGGTCCTGCTGCCGCGCGCAGACGTCGTCACTCCCAACCGCGACGAGGCAGCGGCGCTGACCGGGCTGCCACGAGACACCGATCCCGAGGAACTGGCGCTCACGGTGCACGCTCTCGGGCCGGCCGTGGTGCTGACGGGCGGCGAGCCCGGGAGCGGCACCTGTCGCGACCTGGTCGTCCGGGACGGAGTCGTCACCGTGCTCGAGCATCCAGCCGTCGCGACGGCCAACGACCATGGCACCGGCTGCACCTACAGCGCGGCCCTCGCCGTCCACCTCGCCCGAGGCCTTGACCTCGAGGCCGCGGCCCGGCGAGCGCAGGCCTTCGTGGCCGAGGCGCTCGCCGTCTCTGCTCCCTGGGTGCTCGGCTGCGGTCGCGGTCCGGTCGCCCACGTGTTCACCCAACCCCTCAAGGAGAACTGATGCACATCCACCCCTCGCACAGCACCGTCCACCGCAAGGGATCGCGCGACGACGTCGCCGTGCCGTTCACCCGGGTCGCGCTCACCAACGGCGAGACCTTCGACCGATACGCCACCGCCGGTCCGGGCAGCGACCCGGAGGTCGGCCTGCCCGCGCTGCGTACACCCTGGGTCGTGGAGCGCGGGGACACCGAGGAGTACGACGGCCGCGAGGCCCAGCTGCTCGACAACGGCAAGGCGGCCGTGCGCCGCGGGGAGGCCCGCGAGCAGTGGCGCGGGCACCGGGCACGACCGCGCCGTGCGCAGCCGGGCCGCAACGTCACCCAGATGCACTACGCCCGCCGAGGTGTGGTCACCCCGGAGATGCAGTACGTCGCGCTCCGCGAGGGGATGGACGTCGAACTCGTCCGCAGCGAGGTCGCAGCCGGACGCGCGATCATCCCGGCCAACGTCAACCACCCCGAGGCCGAGCCGATGATCATCGGCAAGCGCTTCCTGGTGAAGGTCAACGCCAACATCGGCAACTCTGCGGTGACGAGCTCGATCGCCGAGGAGGTCGACAAGATGACCTGGGCCGTGACCTGGGGTGCCGACACCGTGATGGACCTGTCCACCGGCGACGACATCCACACCACCCGCGAGTGGATCGTGCGCAACTCCCCGGTTCCGATCGGCACTGTCCCGATCTACCAGGCCCTGGAGAAGGTCGACGGCGACGCTTCCCGAATGACGTGGGAGATCTACCGCGACACCGTGATCGAGCAGTGCGAGCAAGGTGTCGACTACATGACCGTGCACGCCGGCGTCCTGCTTCGTTACGTGCCGCTGACCGCCCAGCGGATCACGGGGATCGTCTCGCGTGGCGGCGCGATCATGGCTGGCTGGTGCCTGGCCCACCACGAGGAGAACTTCCTCTACACCCACTTCGACGAGCTCTGCGAGATATTCGCGCGCTACGACGTCTCGTTCTCCCTCGGCGACGGGCTGCGCCCCGGGTGCACCGCGGACGCGAACGACGAGGCCCAGCTCTCCGAGCTGCGCACGCTGGCCGAGCTCACCCAGCGGGCCTGGGAGCACGACGTGCAGGTGATGGTCGAGGGCCCCGGCCACGTGCCGCTGAACCTCGTCGAGGAGAACGTCGCGCTCCAGCAGGACTGGTGCCACGGCGCGCCGTTCTACACCCTCGGCCCGCTGGCCACCGACATCGCTCCGGGCTACGACCACATCACCTCAGCGATCGGCGCGGCCGCGATCGCCATGCACGGCACCGCGATGCTCTGCTACGTCACTCCCAAGGAGCACCTGGGCCTGCCCAACCGCGACGACGTCAAGACCGGCGTGATCACCTACAAGCTCTCCGCCCATGCCGCGGACATCGCGAAGGATCACCCGGGCGCGCGTGACTGGGACGACGCGCTGTCAAAGGCGCGCTTCGAGTTCCGCTGGCACGACCAGTTCGCACTGTCGCTGGACCCGCACACGGCGGAGTCCTTCCACGACGAGACGCTACCGGCCGAGGCCAGCAAGACCGCGCACTTCTGCTCCATGTGCGGGCCGAAGTTCTGCTCCATGCGCATCAGCCAGGACGTCCGCGACTACGTGGCCGCCGGCATGGAGGAGAAGTCCACGCAGTTCGTGGAGCTGGGCTCATCGATCTACGTCGAGGAACCTGCCTAGACTCGCGCCCCATGACCTGGAACCGCCCGGTACCCCTCCTCGGTGACCAGACCTCGGCGGCCGAGCGGGCCGCCGAGGTCGAGGGCTGGGCCTTCCCGCAGACCGCCCGGGAGACGTTCTACGACGTCGTCGCTGCCCGTCGAGACGTACGCCGCTTCCGGCCCGACCCGGTCGACCCGGAGACGGTGCGCCGTGTGCTGGCGGCTGCACACATGGCGCCGTCGGTCGGGCACAGCCAGCCCTGGCGGTTCATCGTGGTCTCCGATCCGGCCACCCGGGACCGGGCCGCCCGGATGGCCGACGAGCAGCGGCTGCGTCAGGCCCGCCAGATGGACCCCGAGGCGGGCCGGCGGTTGCTCGACCTGCAGCTCGAAGGCATCCGCGAGGCTCCGCTCGGCGTGGTCGTCGCCTGCGACCGGCGCACGGCGGCTGCGGGGGTGCTCGGCCGGGCGACGTTCCCCGACGCCGATGTGTGGTCGTGCGCATGCGCCATCCAGAACCTCTGGCTGGCCGCGCGCGCCGAGGGCCTGGGCATCGGCTGGGTCACCCTCTTCGAGCAGAAGGACCTCGAGGGTCTGGTTGGCGTGCCTGATGGAGTGGTCACACTGGGCTGGCTCTGCCTTGGGTGGCCCGACGAGCGGCCGCCCGCCCCGGGACTGGAGCGGGCAGGCTGGTCGCGGCGTCAGCCGGTCGAGGACGTGATCTTCGCCGAGCGGTGGAGCGTAACCACGCCGGCACCGCCCTCGCACCTGCGGGCCCCGCAGAACGACGCCGTGGTGGGAGCGCGGGACCATGCCGACGTACTGCTCTCGCCGCCGGGATCCCTCGGCCTGCTGGACCGCTACGTCGACCGGGTCGAGGCCGCGATGCAGGGACGCGCGCACCATACCCCCACCGGCCGGTTGCTGCTGGTGGCCGGACGGCACCCGGTGACTGCCCACGGCGTCTCCGCCTACCGCGACTCCGTGACTGAGGACGTGATTGCGGCCAGCCACGTCGGGGAGTCCGCCGGTGCGGTCGCCGCGGCAGCCGCCGGCCTCGACTTCGAGGTAGTCGACGCGGGTTCGGCGACCGGTGACCTCGTGACAACCGACGCCCTCACCGCCGAACAGGTCTCAAGCCTGATCGAGCGTGGCCGACGACGCGGGGCAGATGCAGGACAGGAGCACCGGCTGGTGGCCCTCGGAGAGGTCGGCATCGGCAACACCACCGTGGCTGCGGCTCTTGCAGCAGCGCTGCTCGACCTGTCCGCCGCCGAGGTGGTGGGGCTCGGGGCAGGCGCGGACACCACGATGGTGCGGCGTAAGACCGAAGTCGTGGAAGCCGCGGTGGCGCGGATGCGTGCAGGGAGCGGAGAGGACCGGCTCCTCCCTGAGCAGGTGCTGGCCGCCGTCGGCGGACCGGAGTTCTGCGTCCTCGCCGGCGCCGTGCTCGGCGCCGCGTCGACCGGAGCGGTCAGCGTCCTGGATGGCCTCGCCACGAGCGTCGCGGCGCTGGTCGCCGTGCGCATCGAGCCCGGTGCTGCGGCGTACCTCGTAGCCGGCCAGCGCAGCCGCGAACGCGCACACGCTGCCGTCCTGGAGCACCTGGGTCTCGAACCGTTGCTCGACCTGCGCCTCCGGGCCGGGGAGGGCGTCGGAGCATCGTTGGCGGTCGCCATGCTGATCAGCGGACTCAAGCTACGCCAGGGGATCGGCCGCACGGCGCCATGACGGAGCTATTGCTGATCCAACAGGGGAGTCAACCTGGAACGCGGCCGGGCACGTGGAGAGCCGAACCGTCTCCACGGAACTGACCGAGCGCGGTCGCCGCCAAGCTGTCGAAGGCGGATCCCAACTGTCTCGCACGAGGGGCAGAACGGTTGCTGACCTCGGACATCATCCGGGCGCAGCAGGCCGCAGCCATCATCGGCACGACGCTGCGGCTCGAACCGGAGACTGACCCGTTGTCGTGCGAGTGTCACTACGGCACCTGGCAAGGCAGCGACAGTGCCGAAGCGATCTGGGACGACACATTGCGGCATCCGTTGACCGCTCGTTGTGGTCACCTACGACAACCTCATCCTAGAGGCGGTCGGGTTACCTCTCCGGGAGAACGGCTCGGGCATTCGGCTGATGCTCAATCAGTCGACAAGTGCACGGACGCCGACCAACTGGTCGAGCCCGTTGCCGGAGGTTCGCGTCTCAAGAACCGAGTGCCCGACGGAGCGCTTCAAGTCGCCGTGGTGACCCTGCGGGTGGACGCAACAAGGGCCCAGCAAGCCCAAGCCCTCGTTGTTCAACTCCGGGTTCGAGCTGGACGTGCACAAATGGCTACACGTCGCAGTACTGAATGACTCACCCATGTTGACCCACACAAAACGTCGAGGGCGGCCGGCTGCTTGTACCGGAGATGTAACAGGCTACCTCTGGTAACTCTGACCCCGGAGCAGGCCGACGCGCCCAGATTCATCGAGATGGGTGGTCATCTTCTGTACGATCACGGCGAGGTCCGCAGGGTCAAAGGTGTCACGCGTTCGAGTCGCAGACGTGTGTATCCGCTCATGGCGGTGGGCGGTCGCGGCGGAACCGCTCGCCTGGGCCTTGTGCCAGAGGGTCGGCCCTCCCGCGGACCAGAGGTCTTTCGAGGGTTGGGTCGCGGCACGGTGCGGCTGGCGGCTCCACCGCACTTGTTCAAGACGTACCGAGAAGGTCTGGGGGTCAGCGCCTCGAGCACCCAGGCTGACTGGGCCGCCCAGCGTATCGAGAAGTCTCTCGCTGCCCGGTGCGGTTCTCATCGCGCTGCGGCTCCGGCGCGGGAAGCAGATCACCAGCCCGACCGAGGAGTTTCAGTGTCCGCATCCTGGTCCCGGCATGATAGAGAAGCGCGCGCGGGACAGGGTGGTCGAGCGCGGGGCCGCCGTCCATATAAAGTCGCCGGTTCTCCGCATCGAGCACCGCGACGGCGTGGTTCCGGCCTTGGTTGCGGAAACCTCGTGGAGGGAGCGTCGGACCTCTCGACCGTGATCACCTCGATGCCGCTCGGAGACCTAGGTCGTGCGCTGTGCCCCGCCTCTCCCGCGGAGGTACTTGCCGCTTCGGGCTTCTTGACGCACCAGCGATGCGGGTGGCTGGACGTGGGCGTCGAGTAGGCGCAGCTCGGAGGCTTTCATGGGCTTCAGCCAGTTGAACTGCCGTACGGTTGTGGCTACGTGGGTCGGTGCTCCGGGACGTATCTCACTGAAGTCACAGCTTGCGAAGATCGCCCGTGCGGCTGCTGCTGGTTGACCAGTCCTTGCTCGACGTCCGTCCCGAGGAGTTCCGTGCCTGGCTCAGATTCCGTCCGTAGAGTCGAGAATCCGCGCGCGGCCATCCTCGCGCGTCCTCGCCCCGCAGCCGGCCGCGTGTTGCTTGTCGGAAGCGATGATTCTCGCGGTCTATTGGCGGCTGCACGATCCTTGTCGCGACTCGGTTGGAACGTCGGCGTCTGCACGCCAACGCGCAACAGCCTTGTCGGGGCATCACGTCACACCCAAGACTGGCACCCCCTGCACCGTGACGTCGTGACCTCGGTGGATGCCGCTGTTGCCACCGCACGATATGGCGTGGTCCTGCCCGGCGGCGACTCTGAGATGCTGGCGCTATCTGAATCTCGAGACTCACTCTCTTGCAACGTGCCGTACGGCAGCCGGCAATCCGTACGCCTGATACTCGACAAGCTCGACATGACGGCAGCCGCGCGTCGTGCGGGCCTGAGCGTGCCGCACACGGAGCTGGCCACCGACGAGGCGCTGTCCGCGGTGAGCCGCACGATAGTGCTCAAGTCGCGCTCCCACGCCCAACTGCGTTCAGAGACGTTGGTCTCGTCTGACATTGATGAGCTGCGAGCGGCGGCACGCGCTATGCGCGCACGCGGTGCGGAGCCCCTGTTGCAGGAGCACGTCACCGGACAGCTGGTTGCCGTATCGGTGGTCATGGGTAATGAGGGTCGGGTGCTCGCCGCCGTGCAGCAACGAGCGATGAGCTTGTGGCCTCCCGAAGCGGGCGTCAGCGTCTTTGCCAAGACCGTCGAGATCGAATCCGACCTCGTTGACTTACTCACCAGCTTCTTAGCCTCAATCGGCTGGCGCGGCCTCGCCGAGGCACAGTTCCTCGACTCCGCCCGAGGACCGCTCCTCATCGACGTCAACGGCCGCTGCTACGGGTCGATGGCGCTCGCGGCCGCCGCTGGGGTCGACCTCGCCGCAATATGGGCCACGGCCGCCACGATCGGCGATGTCGTGGCACCGCGGGCGCGCAGCGGCATGCGCTACCAGTGGCTGTACGGCGACCTGCGTAGCGGCTGGCGCACAGGCCGCCAGGTCATGCAACCCCTTATGAGGGCATGGAAATCCACTCACTCCGTGTGGGACCTCCGAGACCCATACCCGAGTATGGCGTACCTCCGCATACTCATCAGAAGTGCACTGCGGCGAAGAGACGCCTAGCGCCGTTGTCAGGAGATGGCGGCTGTGGACGCCGCTCTCGGTGGCGGCAGTGCGGTTCTGCTCGATGCGGATCAGCCAGGACGAGTGCGACCACGTCGACTCTGGCACGGCGCAGAAGTCCAGCCAGTTCGTTGCGTCGGATGCGTCGATTCGCCTCGAAGAGTCAACCGACACCCGCGCCCCATGACGTGGACGCGGCCACCCCCCCCTGTTCGGAAATTCGGTGTCGGTGGCAAGCGAACCGCTCGGGTCGAGAGACGGAATTGCCATCGCTGTAACTCTTGCGAAATATCGCTACCGTCTACTGTGAATGGACAAAAGATCTTGGTGGGAGACGGAGGATCGGATGAACGCTGAGCGTGCAAACCTCGCCGAGTTGTGCGAGGCGTCGGGCACGACCTTCGTGCTCGCCCTGTTCGTGGACCTGAACGGCAAGCCCTGCGCGAAGCTCGTGCCCGTCGAGGCGATCGAGCAGCTCATCGACGAGGGCGTCGGGTTTGCGGGGTACGCCGTGGGCGCGATCGGCCAGGAGCCGAAGGACCCGGACATCATGGCGATGCCGGATGCGACGTCGTTCACGCCCATCCCGTTCGTGAAGCCGGGGCTCGCGATCGTGCACTGCGACCCTTGGGTCAGCGGGAAGCCGTGGCCCTTCGCGCCCCGGGTGATCCTCCAGGAGGTCGTCGCCCGGGCGGCCGCCGCGGGCTTCTCGCCCTATGCGGGCGCGGAGGTCGAGTACTTCCTGCTCAAGCGCGATGCGGGGGGTGCCCTGGTCCCGGCTGACAGCGACGACGTCGCGGCCCAGCCGTGCTACGACGCCCGCGGGGTCACGCGGATGTACGACCACCTCGCCTCGATCAGCACGGCGATGAACGCATTGGGCTGGGGCAACTACGCCAACGACCACGAGGACGGCAACGGGCAGTTCGAGCAGAACTTCCAGTACGCCGAAGCGCTGACCACCGCCGACCGGGTCATCACGCTGCGCTACCTGCTCAACGTCATGGCCCATGAGCGGGGCATGATCGCGACGTTCATGCCGAAGCCGTTCAGCAACCGCACCGGCTCCGGCCTGCATCTTCACCTGTCGCTGCGAGACGCCAGCACGGGCGAGCCGGTCTTCCCCGCAGGGGCCGACGGCACCGACGCCGATGTCGACGGGTTCGGGCTCTCCACGACGGCGCGGTCCTTCGTCGCGGGCGTGCTGGCCCATGCGACCGCCCTACAGGCGGTGATCGCCCCCACCGTCAATTCCTACAAGCGCACCGGTGCGATCGCCTCGAGCGCGAGCGGGGCGACGTGGGCGCCCAAGCTCCCGACGTACGGCGGCAACGACCGCACGCACTACGTGCGCGTCCCCGACGACCAGCGCATCGAGCTGCGCGGCGGCGACGGCTCGGCCAACCCCTACCTGGCGGTCGCGGCGGCCGTGGGTGCCGGGCTCGACGGCATTGCCGGTGGTGCCGTGCTCGGTGATGTGGGCAGCGGCCCGGACACGCCGTTCCCCGCGACGCTCCTCAGCGCGGTCGAAGCGTTCGAGGCCGACCCCGTGATCCGTGGCGTCCTCGACGCGGCGGGACCGGGGGTCTCCGACTACTTCGCACACCTGAAGAAGAACGAGTTCTTCGCCTACCACGCCGCGGTCTCCGAGTGGGAGATCGAGCGCTACCTCACGGCCTTCTAGGCCGATCCCCATCAGCTGGACCCCACGAGAGGACGGAAGCGACAGCATGTGTGGAATCGTCGGGTTGCACCTGCGCAACCCCGAGCTCTACCCCCGGCTCGGCGAGCTGCTCACCGGGATGCTCTGCGAGATGCAGGACCGTGGCGCGGACTCGGCCGGGATCGCGGTCTACGGCCACCACGAGTGGGCGCCGGCGGGTCGCTGCACGGTCTCGCTGATCGACGAGGGGCTCGACGCCGGCGAGGTCGGCGCCGCGCTGACCACGGCCCTGGGTGACCGGGTGCATGCCGCGCACGTCGGAGGCGTCGTGCTCGCACATGCCGAGGCGTCGCCCACAGCACTGATGGCGGCCGTCCGCACGGCCTACCCCGATGTGCTGGTCGGCGGCTTCGGCGAGGACCTCGCGGTCCTCAAGGGGGTCGGGACGCCGCGCGCGCTGGCCGAGCGCTGGGGCCTCGCCTCCGCCGGAGGCTGGCAGGGCGTCGGGCACACCCGGATGGCCACCGAGTCGGCCGTGACACCGGCTGGTGCGCACCCGTACGCCGTGGGGCCGGGGGAGTGCCTGGTGCACAACGGGTCCTTCAGCAACCACGCCACGATCCGCCGCGAGCTCCGCGCGGCCGGCGTCACCTTCGACTCCGAGAACGACACCGAGGTCGGCGCCCACTTCGTGGCCCAGCAGCTCGCGGCCGGCAAGGACGTCGCCTCGGCTCTCACCGAGCTGACCCGCACCTTCGACGGGTTCTACACGCTCCTGGTCTCCGACCGGGACTCGTTCGCGGTCGTGCGCGACGCGATCGCGTGCAAGCCGGCGGTCATCGCGGAGACCGGCGACTGGGTCGCCATGGCCTCGGAGTACCGCGCCCTGGCCCACCTGCCGGGCATTGCCTCCGCACGCATCTGGGAGCCCGAGCCCGAGGTCATCTACGCGTGGACCCGAGCGGCGGTGCCGGCATGAGCGCCGCCGACACGACGTTCGACCTCGCCCGAGTGCCCCTGCGCGAGGTGAACCAGGCGCTGCACGCTCCGGGCCTCAGCGGCTCGTTCGTCATCGAAGGGGCCGCCGGGGCCCACAACGTCGCGGTGGGTCTCGACGCTCCCGTGTCCGTGACGGTCGAGGGCCACGTCGGCTACTACGCAGCCGGGATGAACCAGCAGGCCGAGGTCACCATCCACGGCAACGCCGGCACGGGGCTGGCGGAGAACATGATGAGCGGGTCCGTCCACGTGACCGGGAACGCCTCGCAGTCGGCGGGTGCCACCGGCCGGGGCGGGCTGCTCGTCATCGACGGCGACGCCGGTGCTCGCTGCGGGATCTCCCTCAAGGGCCTCGACATCGTGGTCGGGGGCTCCGTCGGTCACATGAGCGCGTTCATGGCACAGCGCGGGCGGCTCGTCGTGCGCGGTGATGCCGGGGAGGCGTTGGGCGATTCTGTCTACGAGGCGCGGATCTACCTGCGCGGTACGGCGACGTCGCTCGGGGCGGACTGCGTCGAGAAGGCGATGGGTCCCGAGCACCTCGCCGAGCTCGCCGGTCTGCTGAAGGCGGCCGGCTACGACGACGACCCGACGACGTACACGCGCTTGGGCTCGGCCCGCACGCTCTACCACTTCCACGCCGACAACTCCTACTGACCAGGACCGAGGCCGCCGCCATGACCGCCACCTCCGACGACCGGGCCCGCCGCGGCCTGCGCGAGTCCGCCACCTTCGACCGCGCGACCATCGCCGCCATCCAGCGCGCCGCCGAGACGGGGATCTACGACATCCGGGGCTGGGGCTCGAAGCGGGCGCTGCCGCACTTCGACGACCTGCTCTTCCTCGGGGCGTCGGTCTCGCGCTACCCGCTCGAGGGCTACCGCGAGCGCTGCGGGACCGACGTCGTCCTGGGCGGGCGCCACGCGAAGTTCCCCCTGCACCTCGACATCCCCGTCACCGTCGCCGGCATGTCCTTCGGTGCGCTGAGCGGACGCGCCAAGGAGGCCCTGGGTCGGGGTGCCTCGGACGTCGGCAGCTCCACCACGACCGGCGACGGCGGGATGACGCCTGAGGAGCGGGGAAGCTCCAAGCACCTCGTCTATCAGTATCTGCCGAACCGCTACGGGATGAACCCCGACGACCTGCGCCGGGCCGACGCCATCGAGATCGTGCTCGGCCAGGGTGCGAAGCCGGGTGGGGGAGGCATGCTGCTCGGTCAGAAGGTGTCGGAGCGGGTGGCAGGCATGCGCGACCTGCCGGTCGGGATCGACCAGCGCTCGGCCTCGCGGCACCCGGACTGGACCGGCCCGGACGACCTCACCATCAAGATCAACGAGCTGCGCGAGATCACCGACTGGGAGAAGCCCATCTACGTCAAGGTCGGCGCCTCGCGCACCTACTACGACGTCAAGCTGGCCGTGCATGCCGGCGCCGACGTCGTCGTCGTGGACGGCATGCAGGGTGGTACTGCCGCCACGCAGGAGGTCTTCATCGAGAACGTCGGGATCCCGACGCTGGCGGCCATCCCGCAGGCCGTCCAGGCCCTCCAGGAGCTCGGGGTGCACAAGCGGCCCGACGGTGTGCAGCTGATCGTGTCCGGAGGCATCCGCAACGGCGGGGACGTGGCGAAGTGCCTCGCGCTGGGGGCCGACGCGGTGGCGATCGGCACCGCGGCGCTGATCGCGCTCGGCGACAACGACCCGCGCTACGAGGAGGACTACGAACGCCTCGGCTCGGCGGCCGGGTTCTACGACGCCTTCCAAGCCGGCCTGGACCCGGCCGGCATCACCACCCAGGACCCCGAGCTGCAGCAGCGCCTCGACCCCGTCGAGGGCGGGCGGCGGGTGGCGAACTACCTGCGCGTGCTCACCATGGAAGCGCAGACCATCGCGCGGGCCTGCGGGAAGGCCCATGTGACCCACCTCGAGCCGGAGGACATGGTCGCGACCTCGATCGAGGGCGCGGCGATGGCCCGGGTCCCGCTGGCGGGGACCAGCTGGATCCCCGGCTGGAACAACGGAGGCTCGCTCTGATGGACCGCGGAACGCACGTCGTCGTCGTCGGTGGCGGGCTCATCGGCTTGTCCATCGCCCGGGCGCTCACGGCACGCGGCATCTCCGACGTCCTCGTCCTGGAGCGACACCTGCTGGCGGGCGGCGGGACGGGCAAGTCCTCCGGCATCGTGCGCACCCACTACGGCGTGCCGTCCATCGCCGCGATGGCCTGGCGCAGCCTGCCGGTCTTCGAGGAGCTCGGACCGGAGGTCGGGTTTCGGCAGGTCGGCTACAGCGTCATCGTCGGACCGGAGAACGAGCAGCCGCTTCGCGACAACACCGTCATGCATCAAGGGCTGGGCGTCGAGGTGGAGCTGATCGACATCGACCGGCTGGCCGGGCTCTGGCCGATGATGCACGTCGACGACGTCGCACTGGCGACGTACGAACCCCGCGGCGGCTTCGCCGACGCCACCCAGCTCGCGCTCCACTACGGTCGGGTAGCGCGCGACCACGGCGCCAGCGTCCGGCAGAACACGCCGGTGGCGCGCGTCCTGACCCGGGGTGACCGGGTGGCCGGCGTCGAGCTCGGTGACGGATCGATCGTCGACGCCGACGTCGTGGTCGTGGCCTCGGGGTGGTGGTCGGCCCGGCTGCTGTCCGACCTCGGTGTCGCGTTCCCGGTCGAGGCGTACCGCTCCGATCTCCTGGTCGTCGACGCCGGCGAGCGCCTGCCCGACCTGCCGGTTATCTCCGACCTCGTGAGCCTGCAGTACTGCCGGATCGAGGGCGCCGGTCAGTTCCTCGTCGGCAACAGCGACCACCGGGTGCGCGACGGGCAGCCCGTCGACCCTGACCGCTACTCCAACCTGGCCTCTGACACCAGCATCGAGAAATACGCCGAGAAGCTCATCCACCGCTTCCCGGGCTTCCCCGACCCGACCGTGACCCATACCTACGCCGGCGTCTACGACGTCCCCCCGGACTGGAACCCCGTCATTGCTCCGGTCGGCGGCCTCGAGGGCCTGGTCCTTGCTGCCGGCTTCGCGGGGCACGGCTTCAAGATCGCCCCCGCGGTGGGTGACCTCGTCGCCGACCTCGTCCTCGAGGGCGACAGCACCGACCCGGACATCCCCGCATCCGACTTCCGACTCGAGCGCTTCGAGGAAGGCGAGCTCCTCACCAGTCTCCACCCCTACGTCGGTGCCGGCGAGATGCGCTAATGAAGGTCACGGCCCTGCTCGATGAGATTGCGGGGCTCGGCCGCCACGACGCGACCGGAGGGTATCGGCGCTTCGCCTGGACGCGCGCGGACGCCGACCTGCGGGAGTGGTTCGCCAGCACCGCGACGGGCCTCGGGCTCACGGTCACCGAAGACCGGGTCGGCAACCAGTGGGCCTGGTGGGGCGACCCCGACGCCGCGGTCCGGGACCATCGACCGGGCATCGTCACCGGTTCCCACCTCGACTCGGTTCCCGACGGCGGGGCGTACGACGGTCCGCTCGGCGTCGCCTCGTCGCTGGCAGCCGTAGCCGGTCTACGGGCGTCCGGGTTCGTGCCAGGTCGACCGATCGGGGTCGCCAACTTCGTCGACGAGGAAGGGGCACGCTTCGGGGTGGCCTGCTCAGGGTCACGCCTGCTCTCCGGTGCCATGACGCCCGAGCACGCCCTGGGCCTGACCGACGGCGAGGGACTCACGATGGCCGAGGCGCTCATCGCCGCGGGGCGCGACCCGACGCGGGTGGGCCGTGACGACGAGACCCTCGCCCGGATCGGCACGTTCGTCGAGCTGCACCTCGAGCAGGGCCGTCTCCTCGCCGACCTCGACGGACCGACTGTCCCCGTCGCGGTCGGCTCGTCCATCTGGCCGCACGGGCGGTGGCGCTTCGACCTGATGGGGGAGGCCAACCACGCCGGCACGACTCGCTTCGAGGATCGGAGGGACCCGATGCTGGACCTGGCAGCGCTGATCACCGGTGCCCGGGCCACCGGAGCGCAGCTCGGCTGCGTGGCGACCGTGGGCAAGGTCGTGGTCCGCCCGAACGGCGTCAACGCGATCCCGTCGTCGGTGACCGGCTGGTTGGATGCTCGTGGACCGGTGGAGGACGACGTACGTCGCCTGGTCCCGTTGCTCGAGGAGCGTCTTGGTGTGCGGGCGACGCGCGAGTCGTTCACTCCCGCTACCCGCTTCGACGACCTCTTGGTGGCCGATCTGGCGTCTCTGCTCGGCGGCGTGCCGGTGATCGGCACCGGGGCGGGGCACGACGCCGGCGTCCTCGCGACGCAGGGAGTGCGGACGGCCATGCTGTTCGTGCGCAACCCGACGGGTGTCTCGCACTCCCCAGCCGAGCACGTCGACGCAGCCGACTGCGAGGCCGGAGTTGGGGCGTTGAGCGCGGTGCTGCGTCACCTCGCTGGCTGACACCGGTCGTGCCGCGACCCGCCGGGGACGCTGTCTCCTGAGAGGAAACTCGGTCGTTAGGATCGCCTGTATGACGGACCTGGCTGACAGCTCCCGGCTCCTGCGGAACCGGACCGGCAGTACGCGGCAGCGCCACCGTGGGGAGTCCGATGTCCCGTTCTCGCTCGAGGGAGCGATCGGCGTCAACGTGCGCCTGCTACGCCAACAGCAGGGACTGTCGGTGGCTGACATGGCGGCCAAGGTCGGCATCTCGAAGGCGATGATGTCGAAGATCGAGAACGCTCAGACCTCGTGCAGCCTGGCCACGTTGGCACTGCTGTCCCAGGGGCTGGACGTCCCCGTGGGCTCGCTGTTCCGCGGCTCCGACGCGGAGCGTCCGGCGGCCTTCGTCCGGGCCGGTCAAGGGACTCCGATCGTGCGCAACGGCACCCAGGTCGGTCACGGCTATCACCTGCTCGGGTCGCTGCGCGGGGAGCACCGACGCCTCGAGTGCCTCATGGTCGAGCTCACCGAGGACAGCGAGGTGCACCCGCTGTTCCAGCACCCGGGAACCGAGTTCATCTACATGCTCGAGGGTGTCATGGAGTACGGCCACAGCCGCTCAGTCTTCCGCCTCGAGCGCGGCGACTCGGTGACCCTCGACGGCGAGGGTGCGCATGGTCCGACCGCGTTGATCGAGTTCCCCATTCGTTTCCTGTCCGTGATCGCCTTTCCCGACACGTCGGTCTGATCGACCAAGCCCGGACCGGAACGCGGAACCGGCCCGCTCCCCTGGAGTGGAGCGAGCCGGTGGACCGGTCGGGCGACTGCGTCGGCCCGGAGTGTGCGTCAGGCGAGCTCGTAGGCGGGGTCGCGGTGCAGCCTCGCGTCGATGCCCAGCTCCTCGTCCTCGGGCGAGATCCGGATGCCCATGGTCGACTTGATCGCCAGTGCGAGCACGAGGGAAACGACGAACGAGTAGACCAGGACGGCGGCAGCGGCGGCCAGCTGGCGCCAGAACTGGTCGAGGCCACCGCCGTACAGCAGCCCGTCGATGCCCTGGACGGACTCGGCGGAGCCGACGATGCCGATCATCAGGGTGCCGATGATGCCGCCGACGAGGTGGACGCCGACGACGTCGAGTGAGTCGTCGTAGCCGAAGCGGTCCTTGAGGCCGACCGCAAGCGGGCAGATCGCTCCGGCCACGAGGCCGACGACGATCGCGCCCATGGGGGTGACGTCGCCGCAGGCGGGGGTGATCGCCACCAGGCCGGTGATCGCGCCGGACGCGGCACCGATGCCGGTGACGTGTCCGTCCTTGAGCTTCTCGACCGAGAGCCAGGCCAAGGTGGCCGCGCAGGTGGCGAGGAAGGAGGTGACCATGGCGAACGCCGCGCCGTCCGAGGCGCCGAGCCACGATCCGCCGTTGAAGGCGTACCACCCGGCCCACAGCAGGCCGGCGCCGAGCAGGGTCAGCGGGACGCTGTGCGGCTTGGTACCACGCCCGAAGTTGGCGGACTTGCCGAGCACGATCGCGACAGCGAGGGCACCCGCGCCGGCGTTGATGTGCACCGCGGTGCCACCCGCGAAGTCGAGGGCCCCGAGCTTGTTCGCGATCCAGCCTCCGTGCTCCGAGACGACGCCGTCGAATGCGAAGACCCAGTGGGCGACGGGGAAGTACACCACGACCGCCCAGATCCCGGCGAACACCATCCACGCTGAGAACTTCATCCGGTCGGCTGCCGCACCGGAGATCAGGGCGACGGTGATGCAGGCGAAGAGGGCCTGGAAGAGTGAGAACAGGAGGATGGGCAGACCCGAGTAACTGGTTTGAGCCGTCGACCCGTCAGGGCTGAACAGGCCGGAGCTGCCGAAGAAGTCGCCGGGGTTCCCGAACAGGCCGCCGATGGAGTCGCCGAAGACCAGGGAGAACCCGAAGACGAACCACAGGAGCCCGACGACCGCGACTGCGCCGTAGGTCATCATCATCATGTTCACCGAGCTCTTCACGCTGACCATGCCGCCGTAGAACAGCGCCAGCCCGGGGATCATCACCGTCAGGCCGATGATCGAGCACAGCATGAAGGCCGTGGTTCCTGTGTCCATGTGTCTCTCCTGCGGTGGGTTCGAGGCCGGTACCTCGCTTCCGCTGAGGAAACTATGTTTCCTTTACCGCAACGGACCTGCGTCGTTTCCAGTTCGTAAACTCTGACCGGTCTGGCGAACAGCGGGGGAGACGGCACCGTCACATCGTGGGTTGCACGATGTCGACCCGCATCTTTGGGCATTGCCCCCAAAGCGACTTGAAACCGGCAGGCAGACGTCGCCGAGGCCGGGGGTCACGTGGCGGCCCGCAGCGTGTGCTGAGTTGTTTGCGTACTTGGGCCGGGCCGAGGCTAGGAGAGCGTGCTGCTGCGGAGAATCGTCGAGGCTGGCTAGCTCCCCGCTGGAGAGGGCGGTGCGGATTGGCCCAAACAGCGGCTCGATCGACTATCCCGGGCTGAGACGGTCCAGCGATCTGGGGGAGTATGGGTGGTCCGCGGTCGCCATGATGCGCCGCTGCTTGCGTGGCGCAACATCACTCGTTCGGCGCCTGCTCTGACTCATCAGTTGCAACCAAGCGATCCGCTGCGCCGATCTCCCCGGATTCTGAATCGGCAGTGACGCCGGGCGGCAGGAGAGGCGGGTCGTACGGGGCCGCCGGGTGCTGGCCGAAGGTGTCTATGTACTCCTGGGCGAGGTCTGTCCATTCCATGCCGACAGGTTGTTCCATCACAGGCGCCTGCCGCACACCTGGATTCGGCCGGCATGCTCGAAGCACAACGGACTGACCCTGCTGAGAGTCGATCTGGTCCGTGTCGTCTCCTTTGAGCGCCTGCGGACAAACATGGCTCCGAGAGCGATGAGGATTGCCGTCACGATGAGGTCAACCAGAGGACGTGCGTGCTGTTCGGATTTGCCATGTACCCGCCGTACCCCGCACGCAGCGCTCGAAGCCGACCGGCACCGCATAGACGAGACACCGCCTCGCCGAACGGGGGTGGACGGTGAGGCGGTGCAGCCGAAATCTACTCATGCCTTCCAACCTGCGAGCCGCAGTGAACCCCCCGGCGGGGAAGGAATGGATGCCAAATGCAGCGCCCGAAACTCCTGGGGGTCCGGCAAGTCGCCACTAGCCGGTTTGGCGACGGACCGGACTTGGTGGTTACTCGACAGAAGGACTCCTGGGAGTCTTCGAAGACGCGGCGGATCTCCCTGGCAGGCGCCCGGTGGTAAGCCGTGAAAGACCCCACGGCTCCGGACGGGGGCCGGTGCCGTGGGGTCGTTCGTGGAGCGGAGTTCGACCAGCTCGCGACTGGTCGAGCTTCCAGGGGAGATCGCCCGCGGAGTGTCTGCAGCACCTCGGAGCAACCAGGGCAATCATAAGGCCGGCAGGGGTGATGCGACGAGAAATGGTGCCGGCCTCCCCCGATGGGGTGGGGCCGTTTCTGGTCCCGGCTAGGAATTGCGGAGCCAGCGTTCTCGCAGCAGGGTCGCGTCGTCGCGCAGAGCGGGAGGGAAACCGTGCTCGATGGCCCACGCAACGGCCTGCGACCGACGCGTCACATCGATCTTGCGATAGAGGGCGCGCACGGTCGACTTGATCGTGTTGATGCTGACCTGTCGCCTTCGGGCGACCTCGTGGTTGCTGAGACCCTGCGCGATGAGCCCGAGCACCTCTGACTCGACCCGGCTGAGACCCTCTCTGCCGCCCGGCCAAGCCCCTCCCGATCGACCGTCGCACGCGTAGACCCGTTGACCGGCGGCCGCCTGGGAGATCGCTGCGGTGAGTTGCTGAGCATTCGATCCTTTCCACACTGCTCCGCAGGCGCCTGCGAGCACGGCACTGCGTGTGGCCGCCGAGCTCAAGTCCCAGGTGAACGCCAGGACCTTGACGCCGCGGTGGGTGAGCGCGGAGATGTCGACGGCGGTGGCTGCTTCCTGGGCCGGATCGAGGAGCAGGACGTCGACGCGTCCGAGCGGAGACGCGCCATCGTGCACGTCGATCACCTTGACATGGTCCTCATGCGCCAGAAGGGCGGCGAAACCCGCGGTCACGATGGGATCGTCGTGCGCGATGGCGGTGCGGACGGGGCGAATCCGGGGGTCGTCCATGGTCACCGGAGCCTAGGGGAACCCGGATGCCGGCCGTCCTCATGCCAAAGGGTGAGAGGCCGAACTCCGCCGCCCGGCGTGGGAGTTCCGAGCGGCGGAGCCGAGGCGGATTCCCGGGCTGCACCAGCAGAACGGGGCTGCCCGGCGAATGTCCCTAGGTGTCGGCCCCGTTGTGCCTGCAGCACCCCGAAAGGCCGACCACACGACCGTAGATCGATCACGTCGACTCCGTCCTGAAAACGAAGATTCTTGTCGCCGATGGCGCCTGGGGACATGAATCGCCGAGGCCCGAGACCTCGGCGATTCCGGAGCTGGCCCGTCCCCTCAACGCCCCCGCATGGCCTGACTCCGCTCTCCTGTGATGTGGGAGACAGGAGAACTGCCTAGTTAACGCCTGCTCGACGGCCAGGGTTATCGGTGCGAGCGGCTGGTCTGGACCGATCGTGTGGTGACGGTGGGCCCGCCGCGCACCTTGAAGGGTGGGACGTGGCGGGCGCAAGCTCTTCTTGGGCAGCCTGACTCAGTCGTTATGCCACGGCGAGGCACGCTGCGTCTGCAGGCGCCAGCGGGCCAAGGTGGGAATCAGCAACCCACCCACCTGGAGTCGCAGTTTTCTCGTACGGATATCTCGGCGCATCCCGGTGCCCGGTGTGGTGGTCGGTTCGGTCCGGGTCGTTCTTGACGGTGTCAGCCTCAAGGCGGCATGCCGGCCGGGGACTAGGGGATGAGGAGCGGGCGGATGACGGTGAGCATGGGTTCGACTCACGAGCCCGGGCCGCATTGCTCATGATGCTTGCTGGTCTGCGTAGGGGCAGGTGGGCTGGGTACGGCTGAACCCGACCAGTTCGACACACGGAGGTATCGATGCCTGATCTGCGCGCGATCGTCCTCGACTGCACGCTCAAGAAGTCACCCACTCCCTCGAGCTCGATGCTGCTTGCCCAACAGGTGCTCGATGCGCTCGGCACCCATGGGGTGCCAGGCGACATCGTCCGGATCGTCGACCACGACGTCCGTTTCGGGGTGACGAACGACGAGGGGGACGGTGACGCCTGGCCGCAGATCCGCGAGCGGTTGCTGGCGGCGGACATCGTGGTGATCTCCACCCCGATCTGGATGGGCCAACCTTCCTCAGTGTGCAAGATGGTCCTGGAGCGACTCGACGCGGAGTTGGGAGAGGCCGACGACGATGGGCACTACCCGACCACGGGCAAGGTTGCCGCGGTCGCCGTCGTCGGGAACGAGGACGGCGCCCACCACACAGTCGCCGAGTGCCTCCAGGCCCTCAACGATGTGGGCTTCACGATTCCCGCGAACGCCAGCACCTACTGGGTCGGCGAGGCCATGCAGGACACCGACTTCAACGATCTCGACGAGACGCCCGAGGCTACCGACGGCACCACTCGCACGCTCGCGGCGTACGCCGTCCACCTCGCCGGTCTGCTCCGCTCCGCGGTCTACCCGCCAGCTCCGTAGCCGGTCGGACTCCGTGAGCGCCCATCGGCGTGAGCCGCCGGCAACGTTCCCCAACTCCTGATGCCGTCGATGGATCGCCCTGGGGTCGGCATCGCCCATGGTGTGATCGCGGGCGACCAGTTTGTCGATGAACGCAGCATGCTCTGGTTGAGCGTGGGCGAGGGCTGGCTGATGGGTTGAAGCGCTCAGGTCGCCGGCACGGGCTGGTGGCCGCGGGTGACGAGGAAGTATTCCCCGATCATGTCGCCCAGCAGCGTGCCACCGGTGATGTCGCTGGAGACGTGCCCGGCCATGTAGACGCGCGACCAGGCGATCTCGTCCTGCCACCAGCGGTACTCGCCGGCTCGGTACGGCGCGAGGCCGGCGAGGTATGTCGCTGACGCGGCACCCGACGTCGCATGCCGCGAGGGGTAGGAGCAGGGGCACACGTCCCCGGGGGCGACCACGTGGTCGGTACGCAGTGACGGGTCCATGACGTACGGCGCGGACTGCTGGTACTTCGCGCCGAGAGTGTCGGCGACGGTCTTGGACATGGACAGCATCGCGTCCACGTCGTTCTTGGCGGCATCGCCCGACGAGACGGGCATCAGCTCGGCCTGATCGTGGGCTGCGAGCTTCCATACGTCCTTCTTGCCGTAGGCCTCAAGCCAGGTCGCGGCCGCGATCCCAGCGGTGGTCCGGGTCGGGGCGATCCGCTGGACCTGCTTGATCTCCTGTGCCCGAACCGCGCTGGTGGGCGGTCCGGGCAGGTTCGCCTCGAGCCAGGAGACGAACCCGGCATCGTCCGCGGTCGCGTCGTGCTGGCTCCACCAACCGGCCATCAGGTGCTCGGCGGTCGGCTGCTGCTGGGCGATCTTCTGCCCGATCGGGGCGATGTCGGCGTCGGGGAAGAGCGGCGGCGGCGGGGCGGCCTCGATCCGGTCCTTGGCGGTGGTGTCCACGATGGAGGAGTAGGCCCAGGGCGAGATCGCACCCGCGAGAACGGTGAGCACGGCCACGACGGCGATGGCGACGAACGCCCGGGACCGGGCGGTGCGAGGCGCGCGGGTGCGGGTGCGCGATGCACGGGTCATGCGACAGCCTCCTGGGCGTGCAGCTGACGGCCACGCAGGCGGCGGACGTCGTTGTCGGGGATGTCGTCGCGCAGCAGCGAGGCGGCGGAGACGTACTTGGAGAAGGAGCGTGGACGGGCGCCGAGGGAGCCGAGCAGGGCGTCGGCCGGTGAGGGGCGCAGGCCGCCCTTGGTTTCGACGAGGACCCAGCCCTCGTCGACCCAGACCCGGCCGTTGTCGAGCGAGCACTCAACGCCGAGGTCCAGCGTCACGCGCAGGTGGGCTGCGGTGTCGGCGAGGGTGACCCGGGTGTAGTCGACGCGCATCGACGGAACCAGCGTGGCGACGTCGATGTCGAGCCCGTGGTCGTCGAGCACCTGGGTCACAAAGGCGGACTCGTCGGTTCCGAGGCGTCCGTGGCGACCGGGCTCGCTGAGGCGCACAGTCTTCTCGGTGATGCCGCGCCCGTCGCGGGTCTTGACCTCGAAACGGCACAGCTGGTCCTCGACGTAGAGGCGGCTGCGCACCTTCCAGCGGCGTCGACGTTGCTGGACGTGGTCGCGGCAGGCGTCGAGGCGCAGGGTGTCGAAGTAGACCGAGGAGTACGTCGTGCTGTCGCGGCCGTCGATCCCGAGGACCCGGAAGGAGGCGGGCAGGCGACCGAGGAAGGCCTCGGCGACGCAGCGGTCGACGAGGTACTTCCGGTCGACCCGGGTCATCCGGGCGGCCTCCTCGACGACCTCGTCGAGTCCGACGCGGTCCCGGCCGTGGAGTTCGAGCGGGACAGGGGCGAGGGTGCTGTCAGTGGGCATCGGTCGCCCCGCTCTCGGCCGCGTCGGCCCGGTTGCTCGCACTCTGGGCGTCGGTCCAGCTCCACCAGCCGTCGTCCACGGCGTACCGGACCGACACGCGGGTGGTCTCGCGGACGAAGTCGACGTCGTCCACGCTCAGGCTGATCGGCTCGACGGCGAGCCGGTCGCGCACCAGTGCCATGGCCGCATCGGTGTCGGTGACGGCCCGGTCGAGGGTGACGCGCATGATCCGGGTCGGCTGGGTGGATCGCGAGTCGTCGGTGAGCCAGATGGCGGCCAGCAAGACGATGTCGAGAGCGATCACCAGCATGAGGTTGCGTTCGGGCAGTCCGTTGATCAGGGCCAGGATCAGCGCGACGAAGGTGTAGGCGACGTCCTTGAGCGTGAAGGCCGTGCTGCGTAGCCGGACCAGGCTGAGCAGCCCGAAGAGCCCGAAGCCGATGCCGGTGGGGAAGCTGCCGGAGCCGATCGCGGAGACGGCGGCGAAGAGCCCGATGTTGAGGGCGGTGAAGACGAGGATCATCTCGGGGGCGGCGACTCGTCGGCGGTAGAGCACGCCTACAAGGAGCAGCATGGACAAAACGTCGAGGCCGAGTCGGGCGGGTCCGCCGAGGTGGCCGAGCACGGCCGACAGCACGGTCTGGAGCATGGTGGTCCTTTCGCGGGGAGTGCGTAAAGGACGCTAGGGAGAGGACATGAAGTTTGGATGAATGATCGCTACCTGGCGCTGTCGCTCAGTTCGGCCAAGACGTCCGACAGGCGCATCTCGGTGCTCGTCACGGCACGGCTTCGCCCGTTGTCAGCTACGACCCAGACCAGTGGACTCGGCGCGCAAGACTCGCCCAGTCTGGGTAGGAAGTACCAACCGGTCGCTGCACGGTCGGGGGTGTACCCGCCTGAAGCGCCTCGTCGCGCCAGAACCGTTCGAGCGTCGTCCTCGCTGAGAGGGACGGGCTCTTGCCGCCTCGAGGTGTCATGGGGGTGTGGTGCCGGAGGGGATGCATACTCGAAGGTGGCCCCGTCTTGTGCTTGGCGGGCATCTGGGTGCGATGTCGGTTCGTGCCCTGGGGGCGCTGTGCACCGCGCTGTTCGCAGACACGGAGTAGTTGCCCGCTGGTCACGGTCAGTTGATCGCATAGAGCGGGTCCGTCGTAACCGTCGGGTCGTCCTGATCCACGCTAGGGGGAGCATCTTCGATCTCCGATCAACGAGGGGTGCCTCGAGGCCTGATCGTCGCCGGGTGTCGTTTCAATGGCGTTTCCACTCAACGAACGGACGACGAAGTCCGGACTGTCAGGGCGCAGACCCGACAGCGCGGGTCGGGGGCCCACTTGATGGAATTTGCTCGCCCCCATCTGCCTAGGGAGCCTGCGTGGCCCTGCGCATAGGTTGGATGGTCTGTGCAAAGGCTAGCGTCCTCGGCTACGAACCGGTGCCGCAGGAGACCTGGCCCGAGTAGGGCAGGCAGGCACTTGGGACGGGCAACACTGTCGCCGTCGCGGGCGACGAGGTTACCTCCGCCCTCGAGGTCGAACCCGGCCTCCCGAGACCTGTAGGTTGGCTCGCCGCGCTCGTCGCTCGTCGTGGTGGTTGGACACCGCCTCGCCGTCGGGGGATTGATGACGAGGCGGTGCGGGACCGAACGTACACGCGCTCGGCGGACTACCTGTGCCGCGTTAGCTCATGGCCATCCGAACTCTGCACCCAACGTCGTGACTGCGGCGCTTGCGCCTCACTTGGAACGCTGTCACTCAGTTCTACTGCTGCTCGGGCGATCACACGGATTCCGGGGCAGAACCGGACCAGGCCCGTCGACTCGCTCTCCTGGTCCGACGTCATGTGGCGAACGGGCCGACGGCTGATGCCGACGTCGTGTCACCTGCTGATTGAGTTTGGAATGTTGGCGAGTCGCTTGACCGTCAGCAGGCCTGCTGGTGTGCCTGGCCAGTGTCGCTCAAGCGCTTCGTTGCCAGCGATCCTGGCGACTGATCGCAGTGCCAGGGCGAGGACGATGGCGTCGTCGGCGTACCCGATCACGGGGATGAAGTCGGGGACGAGGTCGATGGGGAACACCAAGTAACCCATGAGGATCGCGAGCCGGACGCGGACGCCTCGCGGCAGCGTGCGATCCGAGGCGAGCCTACGAACTAAGACGAGGACGTCGGGCAGGAGACGAAGGACGTCGCTGAAACGGGTGGGATTGTCCTGCTTGCGCCCGAGGTAATACAGGCAACCCACCAGTCCCGTCCACACGAGCGCCAGTCCGGCAACCACACCGATGACAGACTGCCACCACATCAGCTACTCATTTCTCCGAGCGTCGCGCTGAAGCGTCAGCTCGTCCTGGAACGTTGGTCACCGTCCAGCGAGTGACATCGCTCGATGAGACGCTCTCACAGCTGGCCGTAGCGAGGATGGTATCGGCCTGGCTCGCGCCGGCGTCCTGGCCGGGCACGCTGTGCCCATCGCCGGTGAGGACCTTGACAACCTGAATTCACGCGGCGGTCACCGGTTGGCCGTTGGTTACGACCGAGATGGCTGCGCAACCTGCTTAGCGTCCGCGGCGGCGGTGACTCGCACCGCTCTCCTCCTGTGAAGGACGCACATGTCTGTTTCGAAGTCGAAGCGCTCGGCCGGCGTGGCCGTGGTGCTGCTCGCCGGGATCAGTGGCTCGGCGCTCGCGGCCGCGAGCACGACCGCCGAGGCAGCCTCGGGTCACGACAACTCGGGGCGCATCAAGAACGTCATCTACCTCCTGGGCGACGGGATGGGCAGGACCCACGTGACCGCGGCCCGCGAGCGCTACTACGGAGCGAACGGCCACCTGGTCATGGAGACCCTGCCGTCGACCGGACAGGTGTCGACGTACGCCGTGAACAAGAAGTCCGGCCAGCCCGGCGAGAGCGACTTCTCCCCGAACCTCGTGACGGACTCGGCCTCCGCGGCGACCGCGTGGTCCTCCGGGGTCAAGACCTACAACGCCGCGCTGGGTGTCGATGCCAAGGGCAACACGGTCCCGACCCTGATGGAGCTGGCCAAGAACGACGGCTTCCGCACGGGCAACGTGTCGACCGCCGAGATCACCGACGCGACCCCGGCCGGCCAGATGAGCCACGCCCTCGCACGCGGCTGCCAGGGACCGACGTACTCCGCGGCGGCCTGCCAGGACCCGGCCGTGACCGGCGCCCCGCTGCCGACCTCGGACGTGCGGGTCACGCCGATCGCCGACCAGATCGCGCGCAACGGCACGGCCGACGTGATCCTCGGCGGCGGTCTCGCCCGCTTCGACGCGGACGACGAGGCGGCGCTGCGCGACCAGGGCTACACGGTCCTCGGCTCGCCCGCCACGCAGACCGTCGCGACCAAGAGCGATCTTGCTGCCGCTCGGGGCAGCAAGGTCTTCGGCCTCTTCAACAAGGGCAACCTGACGGTCGAGAAGTTCAAGCGTGAGCACCCGGACGCGGCCCAGGCCCAGGAGCCGACGCTCCCGACCATGACGAGCAAGGCCATCGAGCTCCTCTCGGCGAAGGCCCGGGGCGGCAAGGGGTTCTACCTCCAGGTCGAGGGCGCCCTGATCGACAAGCGGTCGCACGCCAACGACGCGGCGCAGACGCTCGAGGAGACCAAGGCGTTCGACGACGCCGTCAAGGTCGCGCTCGACTTCGCGAAGAAGGACGGCCACACGCTGGTGATCGTCACCGCCGACCACGAGTGCGCGGGCTTCAACATCATCGAGAAGGGCACCTACACGAACGCCGAGGCCGCCGTGCCGCCGGCCAACGTCGACGCGGGCAACCCGGCGAACAGCTCCACGCCGTCGCGGCCCACGAGCGGCGCCAAGGACCCGGCGCGTTCCAGCGGCATCGTCAACGGGTCCGGATCGGCCGACCCGAAGAACTTCGGGCCCGCCACCTTCCGGACGCCCGACGACGCGGCGGGCGTGCAGGACGGGTCGCCCGAGGCAAGCCTCTGGCTGACCTACCTCTCGGGCAACCACACCGGTGCCGACGTGCCGATCTTCTCGTACGGCGCGGGCTCCGAGCAGCTGCAGGGCAGCGTCGACAACACCGACCTCTTCGACGTCGTCGGAGCGGCCCTGGGTGTCACGGGCTGACGCCGGACCCGCCCAACCAACCCGCCGTACGCCGGCCCGCTCAGCAGCGGGCCGGCGTGCGGCCCCTGAGGAGTGACCATGACGCCCAGCCCCCGATGGACCCTGGCCGCCGTCGCCGTGGCGGCCCTGCTCGTCGGCTTCGTCGTCACGCGGGTCGCGGCCGACGACCGTGGCCCCGGTGAGCGTCGCCAGCAGGTGGTGAGCGCGGGAGAGGTGCCCGGTGACGGGGCGCGCACGGCGCTCCCCGGGCTGGCGCCCGCGACCGGCGAGCCGACCCTGCCGGGCTTCGACACGGCGCGCCCGGCCGCCGGCGCGGTCGCGCGGGTCGCCGGCCCCTTCGACGACCGGTACACCTGGTCGGGCCTCCGGCTCGGGGACGGCCGCGTCAGTGGGGACCTGACCGTGACCAGCGACGTCAGCGACCTGCTCGAGCTGGAGGTCGTCGTCGGCTTCTACGACGCTCGCGGGGACCTCCTGGGCACCCGGAGGGCCGTGCGCCACCACACCCTGCACCAGGACAGGGCCGGTGCTCCCGACGAGACCCAGCACGTGGTCGTGGGCGTGCCGGGTGGCCTCCGCGGAGCCGTCGTGGCGGCGGCCGTCGGCGTCCCCGTGCTCGTCAACGAGTGATCGTGCCGACCTCCTCCGAGCGGGCCGGCCCGGCATGTCGGTGACCGGCCGGCCGCGAGCGGGACCGCCCCAGCACCGGTGGCACGAGGGGGAGTGCATGGCCTGCGGGCTGCGCCGACGCGAGCTGTGGGTGCGTGACCGGCGCAGCCGCGGCGTGCTGGCACTCCTGTGGTGGCACCCGACCGTCGGTGGCATCGCGGTGCGTCAGTTCGCCTACATGGTCGGGGAGTCCCCGCCGCCGGGAGTCGAGCTGGAGCTGCTCGAGGACCTGCACCCCGGCGTACCTCAGGGCAGCGAGCCTCCCTGCAGGCCTTGACGGCAGGGATGTCCATCGTTGGTCCAATGATGCAGGCCGAAGGCCTGCCGTGCGCGTGATGTTGGTCTGCGACGCGGGCTGGCCAGCGGCCCAACGGTTCGCCTGGTGACTTCGGAAGCGTCCCGAGACCACGCATGTGTTCGCTGGCACCCGACATGGTTCCAGCCGCGCTGCACCTGATAGGGCCGATGACGAGGGCCTATCGGTGTGGGTCGTCCGACTTTGTGTTGGCACGGTGGGGCTAGGACCGACCGTGCGGTGGACAATTGCGCAGTGGCCGTGAAACGTGCGGGGTGAAGTCGAGGTTCGGCGGACAGGATTTGATGTGCGCTGATGGGCGTCGTGCGTGAACGGGGGATTCGCAGCGGCGAGCTTCACGGCTGGGCTTGAGTCTCGGCGATCGGTAGGAGAACGGTAACGGTCATGGCCTCGGTGTGTTCGCACGCCACCTCGTCCAGCCTGCTCGATACGCCATGCCGCGTGTGGTGGCCAGCGAAGCAGAGGCGCACTTCGCCGCCGGCGCCGAGGACGATGCGCTCGACGAGGGAGAGTCCGAGACCGAACCCCTCACGTGCGCGGGAAACGGCCGCTCGGGTGAAGCGTTGGGTCGCGGTCGCCAACAGGTCGGGATTCATGCCGTCTCCAACGTCGACGACCGCCATGCGACCGAACCCGCCGGTCTGGTCCACGTTCAGCGACACGGGGGGAGCCCCGTGTCGCGCCGCGTTGTCGAGCAGGTTGCCGATCACCTGGTCGACCGCAGCCTCTGACAGCTGGACTCGAACCGGTTCGCCGACCGTCACGGAGAGCCCAGCGTGATCCGACGCCTGGACTAGGGCGTTGCGGCGCTCGACGGCAGCGACTGCGTGCGCCGCCAGGTCGGCGCTGACGTCCCCGGTGCCTTGGTGGCTCCCAGCATTGAGGAGGTGCTCGGTAAGACCAACGAGGCGGAGCACGTCAGTCTCGATCTCGGCGAGCACGCTTTGGTACTCGGTGACCGACCGAAGCCGTCGGCGCGTCAGTTGGAGACGGGTGGTGAGCAGCGTCAGGGGTGTGCGGAGCTCGTGGCTGGCGTCGTTGACGAACTGGCGTTCGCGCTCAAGGGCGCCCTCGAGCGCTGTCAGCATGGTGTTGAGGGTCTCGCCGAGCCGGGTGACCTCGTCGTGTCGATGCGCAGGGACCTCGAGGCGCACGCTCGTGTCGCCGGCGATGATGTCGTCCGCGCGGGCGCGGTAGCGCTCCACCGGGAGGAGTGCGAAGCGGGCGAGCCGCTCCCCGACGACTGCGGTGGCGAGCAGCGCGACGAAGCCCGCGACGCTCAGCTGGACCAGGAGCTCTAGAAGGGCCTCGTCGCGGTGGTTGCGGCGGACCGCGACCACGAGGAAGGCGGCCTGCTGTCGCTCGGCGCCGGGCAGTTGGGTGACGTACACCCGCAGCGGATCTCGGGTCGTGGGGAGCAGGGCACCCACGTTGCGCAGCACCGGCCCTTGGAGTGCCTCGCGAGCCATCGTGGGTGAGACGAGCGCGCGGGTCTGCAGTGTGGGGCTGGCGCTCAGCACGTTTCCGTCCCGGTCGAGGACCTGGTAGAGCTCGCTGTCAACGACGTCGCGGCCTCCGGAGCGGACTTTCCCGTCGGGTCCGATCATCGGCGCGAGCACCCTGGTGTCAGAGGTGAGGTCGCCGTTGAGTTGGCGATCGAGGGCGAAGTGCACGCGCCAGTAGACGAACGCCCCCATGGCGGAGAGCACCAGGAACATGGTGGCAGAAAACCCGGCCACCAGTCGCACCCGAAGCGGTAGCCGGGCCAGCCGGCGTCGCACCGTCATGCCGGGTCGATGCGGTAGCCGGAGCCTCGCAACGTCGTGATCGTGTTGGTCCCAAAGGGGCGGTCGATCTTGGCGCGCACGGAGGCGACGTGGACGTCGATCACGTTGCTCTTCACGTCGGTGTCGCCGTCCCAGACCTCGTCGAGGATCGCGAACCGGGTCACGAGCCGGCCGGCCCGCGAGAGGAGCAGCTGGAGGATGTCGAACTCCCGGGCGGACAGCTCGATCTCGGTGGATCCGCGATGGACGCGACGCGCCTCGGGGTCGAGCACCAGGTCGCCGACCCGCAGCGGTTCGTCGTACTCGTCGCGCGCCCTGCGGTGCAGGGCCCGCAGCCGGGCGATGAGCTCGTCGAGGTCGAAGGGCTTGAGCAGGTAGTCGTCGGCACCGGCTTCTAGCCCGGTGACCCGGTCCGGCACCGTGGTCCGGGCGGTCAGCATCAGGACCGGGGTCCGCACCCCTGCCTCGCGGAGCTTCCGGCACACCGTGACGCCTTCCATGCCGGGAAGCATCCAGTCGAGCAGGAGCACGTCGTACGCCGTGTCGCCGAGCGCCGCGGTGTAGGCCTCGCGCCCGTTCGCGACGACATCGACGTCCCAACCGACCTCCACCAGGGACTGCTCGAGAAGGCTTGCCAGGCGCGGCTCGTCCTCGGCGACGAGCACCTTCACGGGGTCACAATCCTGAACTGAGGCACCCGCCGACGGTACCGCCGGTCCGTGAAGGTCAGGTGAAGTCCTCGGTGCCCGACCGGGCGCGGCGCCGGCGCACCAGCCACCCCGCCAGCAGGGCCAGGGCGACGACTGCGAACAACGCCAGGCCGATATGGGACGACGTACTCGCCGCCTGCCGCCAGCTGCTCCCGCCCAGGTAGCCCAGCAACACCGAGAACGTGCCCCAGGCGACGGCGCCCGCTACGTTGAAGAACAGGAACGTGCGGTATCGCAGGTGCGCCATACCGGCCAGGCCGGGCACCATCACCCGCAAGGCCGCGGTGAAACGGCCCACGAAGACCGCCCGCCCGCCGCGAGCAGCGAGGTAGCGTTCGGCCCGATCGAAGTGCGACTGGTTGATCCAGCGGCCCAGCGTGCCATTGAGGACCCGGCGCCCGTAGCGCCGCCCGACGCCGTAACCGATCGAGTCGCCGACGGCCGCCCCGGTGATCCCGGCCGCCAGGACGGCCGCCAGCGACACCTTGCCCTCGAACGCGAGGACCCCGCCCAGAACCAGGGCAATCTCACCGGGAAAGACGAAGCCGACGAAGGCGGACGACTCCAGTGCAGGCAGAGCGAAGACCAGGACCAGCGCCAACCAGGGGGGCAGGTCGAGGATGTGGGCGGCGGCGTTCTCGATCACCGCGGCGCCGGAGTGCCGGCCGGGGCGGGCCGGCGATCGGCGATGCCCACCAGGCGGCGCAGGGGAGTGCCCGCGAGTCGCCGCACCAGGGCCAGCAGGAGCGGCTTCGTCAGCACGTGACCGATCAGGGTCACCACGGCGCCGAGCGCCAGGCCGGCGACGACGTCACCGGGGAAGTGGGCGCCGACATAGACCCGGGTGAAGGCCATCAGGAGTGCCGCCACCACGGCGACCAGGCCGACACCCGCGAGCGTGCGGTGCGCGAGGAGCACTCCGGCCGCCACGGCCCCCGCCATCACCGCGTGGTCGCTGGGGAAGGAGAAGTCGGAGGTCCGATGCACGAGCACCAGGACGTGGCCGAGCACGGCGTACGGCCGCGGCTCACCGACCAACCGTCCGATCGGCTGGTTGATGGCCAGTGCCAGCAGCATCCCGAGGGGCGCCCAGAGGGACGAGCCAACGGCGCGCTGGTCATCGGCTCGGACCGCCGACCACCAGGACCAGAGCAGCAGGACGGCGAAGAGGACCACGCCGTACGTCGCAAACAAGCGGGCAGGCTCGTGCAGCCAGGGCGTGGTGCGGGCGAGGTCGTTGACGTGGCGGAACAGCGAGGCGTCGTGGAGGAAGGCACCCGCCTGAGCCGGCAACAGGGTCTCCATCGGTCCTCCGTGAGCAGGGGCCGCATCGGGCGGCCGTTCACCGCGACGCTAGGTGTCGCGCATGAAGGGGTGATGAAGGGCGGGCCCTTGCTGTCCTGGGGCCGGGCGACCTTCATGCTGGCTTCATCCGCCGCTCCTAGCGTCGGGTCATGCGCACCGAGGCCACAGCGGCGACTCGTTCGGTGACGCTCGCCGCGCTCGTCGCCGTGCTGCTGCGGCTGCCGTTCACCTGGCGCCCGTCCTACCCGGACGAGGCGGGCTACCTGTTGGTGGCGCGGCACTGGCACGGCGGCGGACCGGGACTCTACGGCAGCCTGTGGGTGGATCGGCCGCCGTTGCTGATCGCCTTCTGGCGTGCGGCCGACGCCCTGGGTGGCGTGGTCGCCGGGCGCGGTCTGGCGATGGTCGCGGTGGTCGTGCTGGTAGCGGCGGCCGGGGCCTCGGGCTGGTCCGTCGGTGGCGTCCGCGGTGCGCGCTGGTCGGCGGCGTCAGCGGCCGTCCTCGCGGCCTCGCCGTTGCTGGGGGCGCCCGAGGTGGACGCCGAGATCCTTGCTGCCCCACTGGTGATGGTCGGCGTGGCGCTGACGCTCCGCGCCGTCCGGCCCGGCGCCGCCGGGTCGCGGGCCGCGGCGTACGCCGTGCTGGCCGGGGTCGCGGCCGTCTCTGCGGTGCTCGTGAAGCAGAATTTCGTCGACGCGCTGGCCTTCCCCGTTGCCCTGGTCGTTGCCGCCGCCGCGCGCCGCGACCTGGCCCCCCGGGTGGCCGCTCGGGTCGTGGTGAGCGGCCTCCTAGGCGCGCTGGTGCCGCTCCTGCTCGTCCTCTGGTGGGTCACCACCGCGTCCGCCGGCACAGGAACCCTGCTGTACACGCTCTACGGCTTCCGGGTCGACGCCAGCCGGGCCATCGACTCCCACAGCCTGTCGGCCCCGGATCGGCGGGCCTGGGGTCTGTGGGGCCTGGTCCTGGTCAGCGGGCTGCTGCCGCTGACGGCGTACGTCGTCGGGCACGTCGTGGTCCGGATCCGTCGGCTGGACCCGGTGCCCGTCGGCATCGCCGCGATGCTGGTCGTCGAGGTGGCCGGCATCGTGCTGGGAGGCAGCTACTGGTCGCACTACCTCGTCGCGCTGGTCCCCTCGGTCGTTCTCGGTGTCGGGTGGCTGGCCGGCCGCGGGAAGCTTCGGGTCACGGTGCTGCTCGTGGGCGCTGTCGCGGTCGCTTGCGTGGTCGGGATGGGCAACCTGCTCGCGCGGCCCGCGAACAACCACGTTGATGCGGCGCTCGTCGGCTACCTGGCCTCGGTCGACCGGCCCGGCGACACCGGCTACGTGGGCTACGGGCACCCGAACATCCTGCTGGACTCGGGACTCCGCCCGGCCTACCCCTACCTGTGGAGCCTCACGCTCCGGGTGCTCGACCCAGACCTCGAACTGCTGACCCGACGGCTGAGCGGCCCGGACGCACCGACCTGGTACGTGCAGGGCACACCCGAGAACTCCTGGGGCATCGACGACAGCGGGATCCTCACGCGGACGCTGGCCGAGCACTACCGCCAGGTGGCGACGGTCTGCGACGTGCCGGTCTATCTCGTCAAGGGCGTGTCGCGCCCGACCGGCGTGTCCAGCGACGACTGCTGAGCTGCGCGCACCACCCTTCATCGTCCCTTCACGCTGGCTCCTGCATCGTGGGTGGATCGAGCCAACCCCCGGACGAGAGCGAGCGCGCGTGACCACCTCGACGAGCCGGGTCGCACCGACGACCCTCGACGCCGAGGGCCACGCCAGCGACCCGTGGCCGCCCTGGGTCGTGCGCCTCTGGGTCGTTGCGGCGGTCTTCGCCGCCGTCGCCCTCACCCGTTCGTACGCCGTGGGGATCCCGCTGCGTGACCCGCACGGTGCGATCCTGCTCTCCCGCCTCGGCATCTCGCTGGGGCTCTTTGTCGTGCTGTCCCTGGTCGACGCCGCGCTCCGGGTCTGCCGTCGGGGGTGGACGGCCCGGCGGACCCTCGACGTGCTCCGGACCCGGTGGAACCGGGAGCGGCTGGTCCTAGTCGCGAGCGCGCTCCTGGCCTACCACCTGGTCTACTTCTGCTACCACAACCTCAAGAGCTCGGACGTCCTGCGGGCACCGCGGGACGCGATGCTCCTGGGCTGGGACCGCTGGCTGTTCCTCGGCCACAGCCCGGCCGTGCTGTTGCACGACCTGCTCGGCCAGCACGTCGCGGCCTACGTCCTGATGGTGGTCTACGAGTCCTTCTCGTGGCTCGCCACGGTGTCCTTCGTCGCCGCGATCACGCTGACCACCCGAGTCCGGGACGGCTACGTCTTCATCGCGTCGGCCGTCTGGGTGTGGATCCTGGGGGTGGGGTCCTACTACCTGATCCCGTCGCTCGGGCCGTTCCACTCGGCCCCGCAGGACTTCGCCGGGCTGCCGCACACGATGATCCAGGACACCCAGGCGCGGTACGTCGCCCAGCGCGCCCACCTGCTGGCGCACCCCGCCGCGAGCGACTCGTTCGCGCAGATCTCGGCGTTCGCGAGCCTGCACGTCGCGGTGACGACGGTGCTCCTGCTGATGGCCCGCTACTACGGGCTGCGCCGGACGGCCAGGGCGATGACGGTCTTCCTGGGGGGCACCCTGCTCGCCACCGTCTACCTCGGCTGGCACTTCGCCGTCGACGACCTAGCGGGCCTGGTACTCGCGTTCGTCGCGGTGGGCCTCGGCCGCCTGACGATCTACCCGCGGGGTCGGACGGGACCCGTCGAGGGCCCGCTGCGGCGCGGGCGCGAGGCAGCAGCGGTCCGCTGACCGTCCGGGTCGGGGCACCGCAGGGACGCGAAGATGTCGTCGAGCAGGGGTGCGCCTCCGGGTCGGCCGACCTCCCGGAACCACTCCGTGCCCAGGACCCGGCGAGCGACCGGCCGCGGCAGGCGCAGCAGCAGCGCCAGGGTGCGCACGCCCTCGTCCGCGGAGGCCTGGCTCACGTGGGCCGCCATGGAGGCGAGCTTGGCGTCGAGGTGGCCGCGGACGTCGACGCGGTGCGTCAGGTCCGCGTGTGCGGTATAGGCGCGCGACAGATCAGGCAGCGCGGGGAGGGCGACGAGGCGGGCGATGGCGCGCAGCACCCGGTGCACCGGGAGGAGCAACCGCCGGTCGATCGTCGCCTCGAGCAGCAGCGGCGTACCGGCCAGCGCGGCCGCGCGCGCCGCGACCCGGTGGACCTGGACGTGGTCACGGTGGCCGTAGCCGCCCGCCGGGTCGTAGCCGGTGAGGGCGTCGGCGCCCTCCTCGACCAGGATGGCGGCGAGGCGGTGCGCCGCAAGCTCCACGTGGACATCCGAGAAGCGCTGGGCGTCCGGATCGGGCGGGAACTTCGATCCGTCGGCGTCGTCGACCGAGAATCCCGAGTCGGCGAAGCCGAGGACCTCGACGCGATGGGCGCCGATCGCCGCGACGGACGCCTCGAGCTCCGCGGTCCGCGTCGCGGCCAGACCTTCGGGCGACCCGGCCGACAGCCCCGCCTCGCCCGTCGTCGCGACCACGACCACCACCCGGTGCCCGTCGCGGACGGCGCGCGCCAGGGTGCCCGCCGTCAGCAGGGCCTCGTCGTCCGGGTGGGCGTGGAACGACACGAGCGTGAACCTCGGCGACGGGATGGTCATGAGCGCTGCCCGGCGACGGCCTGGGCGAGGGTCGAACCGACGGCCTCGGTCCCGGCGCGTCGGGCGGCAACGGCGTACGCCGCCAGTGAGGCCGTGCAGGCTGCCGGCCAGTCGAGGCGGGGGACCTCGGCGCGGTTGTGGGCCGTGATCGAGGCGAGCAACGTGGCATCGCCGACGAGTCGGACCAGGGCGGCGACCATGTCGTCGTCGTCATGCGCGAGCAGCCCGTCGACGCCGTCGGTGACGAACTCGCCGACCCCGCCGCGGGTGCTGGCCACCACCGGCAGCCCCGCAGATCGGGCCTCCAGCGCCGCGATGCCGAACGACTCGAGCGTCGCGGGTGCGGCGTACACGGTGGACTCGGCGTAGAGCGACCGGATCTGCTCGCGGTCCAGGCGTCCCCGGACCTCCACCCAGGACGTGGCGTGCCGGGCCAGGTACGCCTCCAGCGCGGGCCGCTGTGGCCCGTCGCCGACGATGACGGCGCGCAGGGGCAGGTCGGCGGGCAAGGTGGCCCTGACCTTGCGGAGCATCCTGGCCAGGGCGAGCGGTCGCTTGCGGCGGGCCAGCCGCATCACGCTCACGATCGTCGGGACGGCCGGCACCGGCGCCGGCTCCGAGCGCCACCATCCGGGATCCACGGCGTTGGGGAGGACGAGGACAGGAACCCGATCCGCGAGGACCGCGCGCACGGGTTCGGCCGCGCTGCGACTGACCGCCGACCAGGCGACTGGCTCGCGGCTCAACCCGAGCAAGAGCGCGCGCATCACGCGCCGGACCGGTCCCTGCCACATCGAGTGCACGGTGACGAGCGTGGGCAGCCCGGCCGCGGCCGCCTGACGGGCCGCACCGACGGTGAACGGCGAGAAGACGGAGACGTGGGCATGCACCACGTCGGGTCGGTACTGGTCGAGGAGTCCGGCCAGGCCGTCGCCGCCGGTGGCCGAGGACAGCAGCAACCGGGCGTCGGGGCGCAGCCTGTGCACCCAGGGGTCGTCGGACTCCGCGTTCGGGCCGGCTGCGGTCGCCGTGACCACGAGGGCGTCGTGGCCGGCGTCTCGCTGCGCCCGGCACAGGTCCCGGACGTGCATCTCGATGCCGCCGATCCGCGGCAGGTAGCAGTCGGTGACGTGGAGGATGCGCATCAGGTCGCCGCGCTCTCGCCGGAGCCGGCGGGGGGCTGCCGGTGAAGCCAGAGCCAACCGACCAGCCCGACACCGCCCACGGGGATCTCGAGCCCGAAGGTGAACGCCCGGTAGAGCACGGTGCCCGCAACAACCCCCAAAGGGTCACCCCCCAGGAGCAGCAGCAGACCGGCGAGACCCACCTCCACGACCCCGGCACCGCCGGGCGTGAGTCCCGCCAGGGTGAGCACCCGCTCGAGGGCGAATCCGGCGAACACGGCCGCGACGGGCAGCCCCGCACCCGAGACGGTGAGGCAGCCCCACAGCAGCACGGCCAGGGTTGCGGTGTAGGCCAGCATGCCGCCGGTCAGCCGCGCCCAGCCCCGCCGGACCACGGAGGCACACTGCTCGCGCACCAGCAGCAGTCGTGCCGCGACGTCCGGGCGCCGGGTCGACCCCACCCGCCGCAGCACGGGCAGCAGGGCCAGATCGGCGATGGCGCCCGCGGCGGCGGTGACGCGTCGACTGAGGAGGGTCACGACGAGCGTCGCGGAGAGCAGCGCCAGGAGCGACGTCGCCACGACCGTCGCGGTGACGATCGGTCCCGCGACGACCTCGCCGTTCGCGAGCAGCCAGGAGAGCGCGATCACCGGCAGGCACAGCTTCACCAGCACGTCCCAGACGTTGGTCACGAGCGTGTACGTCGCGAAGTCACGGGGCCCGAAGCCCCAGGCCCGGACCATCCGGTAGTTCAGGGCGATGCCCGCCGCACCCCCGAGCGGCAGCACGTTCGCCACGGCGCTCCCGGTCAGGCTCAGGGTGAGGGCGCGGCGGTGGGTCAGGCGCGGGAGGGCTGCGGTGAGCGTGAAGGTGTGCAGCACGAGACCGGACGCCCACAGGACACCGAGCAGCGCCAGGTCCCTCCCGGGGACGTGGGCCACGGCCGCGGCGATGGGGCGCCAGTCGATCCCGGAGACGGACGGGAGCGCCACCGCCAGCAGGGCTACGGCCCCGGCGACGACCGCCAGCATCCGGGCGCCATTCACCATCCTGCGGCGGGTCATCGCGCCCCTCCGAGACCGTGCGCGCCCAGCGGACCGGGCGTCAACCCGGCCCCACGGATGTCAGCGACGATGCCGGGCAGCGCCTCGAGGGTGGCCCGCCACGAGCCGGGTGACGAGGTGCAGTCGCTGTCGTGGAGCAGGACCGTGCCTCCCGGCTGGAGGCGTCGCCCGACCGTGGCCCGGATGGAAGCCGGGCTGGCCGAGCGGCGCCAGTCCGCTCCCCAGGCCGTCCAGAGCACCGGGCTCAGCGACAACCGCCGTGCCGCGGCGAGCCCGGACCAGGTGAGCACGCCGTACGGCGGCCGGTAAAAGGTAGGAGTCACCCGGCACCGGCGTTCGATCTCTCGACAGGTGCGGGCCAGGTCCGGGTACGTCGCTCCGGGCCCGCGCAACGCCAGTGGGCGGTGGTCCCACCCGTGCACCCCGATCTCGTGGCCGGCCTCGACGAGAGCGAGGCCCATCCAGGGTGCGCGCGTGAGCATCCTCCCCAGCAGGAAGAACGTCGCCCGGACGTCAAGGTCCGCAAGCACGTCCAGGAACGCCGGCGTCGAGGCCGGGTCCGGACCGTCGTCGAAGGTGATCGCGACCCGCTCCTTCGACCCGACGCCGGAGAGCCGGTCGAGGCCGAGGCGGCGGACCGGCCCGAGCGCCGTGGTGGCAGGAGCCAGGTGCAGGACACCGGCGGCCGCCCCGAGTACGGCCACGGTTCTGGTGGCGCTCATGCCGTCATCAACAGGGGTTGGTCCAGCAGCCCGGCCCAGGGGACGCAGACCGATGGCTCGACGGTCGGACGGTGGCCGAGGGCGAGCAGGAGGGCGGGCACGAGCTCGGCGCGCTCGCGGGCCCAGATGGTCCAGCCGGCTATCTCGAGGGCCTGGCTGTTGGAGTGCCCGTGACCGGGCAACGAGCGGTAGGTGACGACGGGGAGTCCGCACTCCCGGGCCTCCAGGGACGTGAGTCCGCCGGCATTCTGGACCACGATGTCACACGCGTGCATGAGCGAGGCCATGTCGTCGACCCAACCCAGGGTGCGTACGCCCGGGACCTTCTCCAGTCGACGGCGCAGGGCCGCGTTGCTGCCACACACGACCACCGGCGTCACGACACCCGCGGCCAGCAGGTCGTGGACGGTGCGCACGATGTCGCCGACCCCCCAGGACCCCGCCACCACGAGGCCTAATGGGGCTTCCGTCGGGAGACGGAACCGGGAGCGCGCGGTGGCGCGGGACGTCGGGGTCACGGCGGTGAAGGCGGGCGAGACCGCGGGCCCGACGATGCGGACGCCGCGGGCGCCGAGCCGAGCGGCCTGCCGGGCGGGTTCGGCGTGCAGCGCGAGGTGCAGGTCCGCCCCGGGCGCCACCCACAGGGGGTGGACGCTCATGTCGGTGAGGAACGTGACGACGGGGCACCCGAGCAGTCCACGGAGCCTGAGGTCGGCCAGCGACTGGCTGGCGAGGGGATAGGTGGAGACCGCCAGGGTCGGGTCCGGCGCGCAGGCACGCAGCAGCCGCTTGCGGGTCAGGCGCGCCGCGACGCGGGCAGCCCACCGGCGCCCACCGCCGTGCTCGAGACGCGCCAGCAGCCACCCCCACGTGGCGGGTGCGGACCTGAGCTGGATGCGGTAGGCGGCCCGCAGCAGCCCACCGACCCCGCGCGGGAACAGGTCGAGGAAGTCCACCCGGTCGACGGCGTACCCTGCCGCTGCCGCCTGACGGGCGAGCTCGGTTGCGGCACCATCGTGACCGGCGCCCACGCTCGCGGAGACGATCAGGACCCGAGGCACGGCCGGGCGAACGGTGCCGTCCTCCACGGACGAGCCGAGCGGGGCCCGCCGGTCGAGGGGCTGACGGAGGATGGTCATCGGACCCGCATCCGTTCATCCGAGGCGGTGCGGGAGCCCGGCGATACTCGTGCGGGACGGCAGCCGGAGAGCTCGCCCAGGCGCCAGGCGAGGACCCGGGTCACCGCCTCCAGGGCGATCTTCCCCGACATCTTCGACTCACCCGCGTCCCGGTCCATGAACGTGATCGGGAGCTCGGCGATCCGGAGTCCGAGGCGGCTCGCCCTCCAGGTGTTCTCGATCTGGAAGCAGTACCCGTTCGAGGTGCTCTCGACCGCGCCAATGCCGATCAGCGCCTGCCGTCTCCAGGCCTTGAACCCGGCCGTGGCATCGCTCACGGGCAGCCGGAGCACGATCCGGACGTAGCGGTTGCCCGCTCTCGAGACGAGTCGTCGAGACCGCTTCCAATCGTCGACCCGTCCCCCCTCGACGTATCGCGACCCCACGGCGACGTCGTGGTCCACCAGCGCCGCGACCAGGGCGGGGATCTGCTCCGGAGGATGCGAGAGGTCGGCGTCCATCTGCACGATGGCGTCGTAGTCGCGGGCCAGGGCCCAGCCGAACCCGGTCCGGTAGGCCGTGCCGAGGCCCGTCTTGGCACGACCGGTCTCCAGGAACGTGTCCGTGCGATGGCGGGCGTACTCACGTACGCGGTCGCCCGTCCCGTCAGGGCTCCGGTCGTCGACGACGAGCACGTGCACCCCGGGAGCGGACCGGTGGATGCGTTCGAGGACGGCGAGGACGTTCTCGGCCTCGTCGTAGGTCGGGATGACGACGAGGATGGACCGGGGAACGTCCGCTCCCCGCGGGGTCCCCGTGAGGCTCACAGCGTCACGTCCAGGGCCAGGAGCCGCTTGCTGTGGCCGCGGACGGTCACCATGCCCGCCAGGCCAACGGCGCCAGCGGCGACGCTGAGCAAGGTGGCGGTGACCGGTCCGGTCGGGACTGGAAGGGCGCCGAGCGGGCTCAGCGGGTTCAGGATGCTGGCCGCGAACGCCGCGGACATGACCAACCACCAGGCGGCGTTCTGGGTCGCGAGAGCGCGGCGCAGCCGGGGCAGCGTCGAGCGCACCGGGCGGCCGGCGAACTTGCCGGGCGCCCGGCCACCGGTGAAGAAGGTCTTGTAGGTCTCGATGCTGGCGACAGCGAAACCAGCGGCGCCGAGCAGGAGTGCCGGCCAGCTGTGCGTCACGATCGAGAGCGGCAGCGCCCAGGCCGTGGCCACGAGGGGGCTGCGCAGGAACTTCCACCCACTGAAACCCTCGACCGGCGCGTCCTTCCAGGCTCCACCGACCGCGGTCGCCCAGCCGCCAGCACCGCCCACGGTCAGCACCACGAGCCAGGTCGGCGCCGTCGGGGCGACGGCCTGGAGGAGGTGCATAACGAGCAGGCTGAGCGCGACCAACAGGGCAACGACCGATCCCGCCAGGTAGCGGGTCCGCCGGTCGTCGATGGTCCTGCCCCGGATGCCCAGTCTCATGGGGATCGTGTACGCGGACTGGTCGTCCTCCCGCACGATGCTCTTCCACCACTCGGTCGCAAGCCGTTCGAGGGCGTAGGTGACCCCGATCAGGGTGACGGCCGATCTCGGGGAGGTGACCGGGAGCCAGAGCGCCACGAGTCCCGCGACGGCCGCCCCCAGCAGGAGGCTGCGTGCGTAGCTGCGCCAACGGAAGCCCTCGAAGGGGGCGTCCTTGAATCCGCCCCAGCTGGCGGCATGCAGGGCGGCGAAGGCCCCGAGGGCCAGGGCAATGAGGGCAGGGGTCATGAGGGGCTCCTGGTAGCGAGGCTTTGGGCAGGGTGGAGATCGGGGTCGGCAGCAGGGGGAGGGAGTGCGTCCTGGTCGGGTGCCGGGTGGGCGCGCTCCTCGACCCGGGCGAGCTGACGGACCCCCCAGCTGATGGCGAACAGCCCCAGGCACTGGGCGGCGAGGCCAGCGGGAGAGAGTCCCGGGCGCTCCCCGAGGACGATGCCGGCGAAAGCCAGGGCGACCAGCACATCGACGACGTTCAGCACCGGCATCGACACCGACAGGCGAGTGGTCTGGTACGCGCGCTGGTTGAGGGCCACGGCCCACAGCCCCGCGAGGAGCATGGCCGTCATCGGCCAGGCGACGGACAGCGCTCCCGCATGGTGCGATGCGGCGACCAGGACCAGCTTGATCATGGCCGCCACGAGTCCGAAGAGAATGCCCGCGGCGGTGCCGAGCCACAGGCCGCGACCCTCGGGCGTGGCCGCCTGGGCACCGCGGCGAGTGGACACGGCGGCGACCACGGCCAGGACTCCTGTCACCAGCGGCGCATGGGCCGGCAGGTGGGTGGACTCGGGGGCGCCCGTGCCTGCGATGAAGACGACCAACCCCGACCACGTGAGCGCGACCCAGCCCAGCTCGCGTCGCGACGGCCACCGGCGATCGAGTGCCGAACGGAAGAGCACGGCGAAGACGACCCCGCTGATGATCACCGGCTGCACCAGTGAGAGGGGCCCGCTGCCCAGTGCCCAGGCGTGCAGGCCGAACGCCAGGACACTGAGACAGATGCCGACCAGCCACTCGCGGCGTCGTAGGAGTCGGCCCAACAGGCGCCCGGGGGCGACATCGGCGAGGGCCGTCGCCGCCCGGTGCTGCAACGAGGTCGACAACCCGAACGTCAGGGCGGAGCAGAGGGCCAGGCTAACGGCCACCATGGCAACGTGTGTCATCGCTGGGCCTTCCTTGCGCACGACGTGTGCTCGCGCTCGCGAACACCGACGACGCTAGGAAGGCCAGGTGAAGCCAGGATGAAGGCTCCGGCGCAACACCCCGGCGCCTCCGAGTGCTCGGGTCCCACCGACCCGTCGACTGAACGACACAGACCTCAAAGGTGAGTCTCTCGGGGCAGGGCTTTGCACCCAGCCGAGCAGCCATCAGAAAGCCTCTGAGGCCACCGGCGCGAAGAGTTCGTCAGCTTTGTGTCGACGAGCTCGGCCAATCGAGCCTCGTGATACTCAGCAACAACCTCGACCGCGGCCCGCCGCTCCGACTTGCTGGACATACCGGCGAGCCTTCTAACCCGTTGGCCCCGGGGCGCTACCGCGATGTCGTGACCCTTACAGCAGCTCCGGACGGCCACGAAGTCGCGGAAGCGCAAATCCGGAACCGGTGAACGCCGGGGACCCCCTGCTGGGCGGACTCATCGGCTATCGCAAGATCACCGTTGGCGACCGTGACTGGCGGGTGGTGTGGCGCGTGGTGCGAGACGACACCGGCGACTACCTAATCGAGGTTTCGGGGGTATGGGCGGTCGGCTACCGCAAGGGCAGCGAGGTGTATGCGGAGATCAGGCAACGCGTCTCTATCTCCGGTGCCTCGCCGCAGACCAAGGCGCTCTCGGACGTCCTGGAGCTCTTCGCCAAGCAGGCCCGGAACCTGACCGCGATCCCGGAGCCCGACAAGCCCGAACCGGTCCCCGAAGTGGTTGATCGACGCGCTGCTCTAGGTGGTCCACCTGCCGGCATCCCAGGTTGAGAACATGAGTCTGGAGAAGTCCGAGAAGGCGTGGGCAGATCACATCTCAGTAACGGCAGCGGGCATCTAGCCTGTTGCCTCTCACGAAGCATGTCGTCACCGATCGATCCGCACGCTTCGCGGCAGAAGCGGACAGAGGCTCCCGCGCGAGGGCCGATGGTGCTCTGCTCTCGTCACGGACGGACGAAGACGCCCATGCGCCCGGCGGGGCGGAAGCCGTTCCTTTCGTAGAAGGCTGACGCGTCGCTGTCACGAGCAGTCAGGAGGTACCAGTGCCGCACATGTCCGAGATCGTCTGCGAGAGCCTCAAGCAACCGGGTGCCGTGCCCCCTGCGCTGCATGCTTGTGCGTACGCACATCTCTTTCAGAAGGAAGTGGTCATCGACTCCTGAACGTTCAAGATGACCGAGAGCGAACCCAAGCACTTCGCCGTCCGAGTTCAACGAGCAGACACCGTGGGCGCGAGGAGTGGAGTAGAAGTCGCCGAGCCGCTGCGCGGCATCACGGGCATTCCAAGATTCGTTCCACGGCGGCGCGCTGAAGGTATCGACGTAGAGGGAGACGCAAGCATCGAGCGTGCCGCTCGTCAGAGTGGTAATCACGCACAGACCATGTCACGTTGCCTGGACATGACGCATTCGCTCATCGATATGAGAATGCACTTCCGCACCGGCGGCCGGGCAGTAGCGGCGTCTGCGAAGAGGACGCGTTCGCCCCGCCGAATCTCGAGATGCAGGAAAGCTCCGGCCAAGCCGGAGCCCTCGCGCTCGAATCGGTGAGTTCGAGCTCTACGTGCACAAGTGACTATATGTCGTAATAGTGACTGACTGACCCATGCTGACCTGCGCAAACGTCGAGATTTCCCGGCCGTTTGTACCGGGCTTGTAACAGACTAGCTTCCCGTGCAGGAGCGCTGGCGCTGACTAGCCCGCCTAGATTCGTCTAGAAATCGGCCGTTCTCTAGGTCCCTCCCTCGCGGCTGGTGCATCACTCGCGGCGAGGTGACTGGCGACGGGGGAGAGGCCCCGCCAGTTTGATTGGCCGCGTGCCCGCTCATGCCGAATTCCGGACGACCCCGCTGTGGTGGTGGTCTTATTCCCCTAAACGAGCCCCACCGAACTCCAAGTCCGCTCTGTCAGGGATTGATCGCGCGACACCACAGGGGCCCACGGGTCCTCGGTCCGCCCCGGCGCCGGATTCCCGTCGGCTACGCCTGCGCGGGCTCCAGATTGGCCTTCTCCTGAGCCGTGTGAGGACCGTGGTGCCGCCACGGAAATACCCACCGGAACGGGCTCAAGCCGGGGCGCTTGCACCAGCAGTCGTCGGCGCAGCCGCACGTCATCATGCCCGCTGCTTCCGCGACCTTGTTGCCGACCGCGACGAGCAGATACCCCCCGAGAACGATGAGTACGAGGCGCTTCACGACAACACCTCCACCAACTGCTCGACCGTCGGCGAGCCACTCAGACCCTTCGGGGTCGAGTAGACCCGGCAGGCCAGCCCGACGTGCTGCTCACCGGTCGCGAAGGGGTCGCGGCCGTCGACCCGGATCGTCGGGGAGCCGGTGAAACCGAACTCTTCGGCCTGAGTAGTGGTCTCCACCTGGCGTCGTTCCACCGTGATGTCGTCACGCCTCAGGGTCGTCAGCGCCTGCGCCAGCCGCTCATCTGCCACGGTCCAGTTCGGGCAGCCCTCGAAGTAGAGCAACTCGACCTTCATGACCAACCTCCCGAAGCCGCATGGTGGGTCACCCCGACCCCTTGACCTTTAGTATCTCCCGGGCTCCCTCGACGGGAGCGTGGCGCTCGACCTCCGATCCGGGCACGTCCTGACAGCCGCGATGAGTACGTCTCTCCACCGCCTGTCGGCGTACCGGAACACCCGGATCTGCGATGAGAGCGCGTCGGCATTCTGTCGACCACACTCGCGGATGCGCGTCGAGCCAACGGCCGACATCGGGCAGGGCTACCCCCCACACGATCAACAGTTCAGCGACTGCTGTACTGTCTCGGCCATGTTGACCGTCGCCACGCGCCTGGACGTGATGAATCGGCTTGGTCGGGCAATGGCCGATCCCACCCGTTCGCGTTTGCTCATGATCCTGGTGGAGCGGCCCGCGTATCCCGCCGAACTGGCGGCAGATCTTGGCTTGACCCGATCCAACGTGTCGAACCACCTCTCGTGCCTGCGGGACTGCGGCATCGTTGTCGCGGAACCGCAGGGTCGCCAGATGCGTTATGCCATCGCTGACCCGCACCTGGCGCGAGCACTCACCGCCCTGGTGGAGGTCACGCTCGCGGTCGACGAGAGTGCACCGTGCATCGACCCGGCCTGTTCCCTGCCGGAGTGCGGCAGCGGAGGGGTCGGCGCGTGATCCTGCCTTCCGCACTTCAGGCGTTCGGGCTGTTCATTGCCACCAACATCGACGACATCATCGTGCTCTCGCTGTTCTTTGCCCGAGGAGCCGGACGAAGCGGGACCACAACTCGAATCTTGGCCGGTCAGTACCTTGGCTTCGCTGGCATCTTGGCCGCAGCGGTGCTCGTCTCATTGGGGGCAGGAGCCTTCTTGCCCGAGGAGGCAATCCCCTACTTCGGCCTCATCCCGTTGGCCTTGGGCCTCTGGGCGGCATGGCAGGCTTGGCGTGACGGCGACGATGACGATGACGAGGCGAAGGTCGCGGGCAAGTCTGTGGCGGCCTGGACGGTCGCCGCAGTCACCTTCGCCAACGGTGGTGACAACATCGGGGTCTACGTTCCTGTCTTCCTCAACGTGGGTCCCGCCGCGACTGCCGCGTACTGCGTCGTATTCCTCATCCTGGTGGCGGCGCTGGTCGTGCTGGCGAAGTTCGTTGCCACTCGTCCGGGTATCAACGAGGTCCTTGAGCGTTGGGAGCATGTGCTGTTTCCGATCGTCCTCATCGGACTGGGCATCGTGATTCTGTGGGGCGGCGGAGCGTTCGGCCTCTGATGTGACGACGCGAGTTGGACGCTCACGTGGAGGCCGTTGCGATGTCAGGTGGCATTTTCGACCGGTGCGGCCATCCGGATCTGCCGCGTTGAGTTCACATGCGAGCGCTCAGGTTCCTGAGGCCATGTACGCGGCCAGGACGTAGTTGGGATGCCTGTCCAGGTTCTTGCGAGCTCGGTCGTAGCGCATGGTCGTCCTCGGGTCGGCGTGTCTGGCGGCGATCTGGACGTCCCGGAGGTCCACCCCGGCGTCGAGCATTGTGGTGACGAAGGTGTGGCGGAGCATGTGCGGGTGCATGCGGGCGGTTGAGACGCCGGCGGCCCTGGCGAGGGCGCGGAGTCTGCGGGTGGCGCAGTGGCGATCCATCCGGCTACCGGTACGGCTCCTCAGGATCGGGCCACCGAACCGGCCGTCGACCGCTCGTTCGATGGCGCGCCCCACGGCAGGTGGCAGCGGGACCAGCGCAATCTTGTCGCCCTTGCCCAGGACTCGCAGCACGCGGTGTCCGTGCACCTCCTCGAGGGCCTCGATGTTGGCGCCGGTTGCTTCGAAGATGCGCAGCCCGAGCAGACCCAGCATGGTCACCAGGGCGAAGTCGTTGACATTCGAGGACTTCCTGCCCGCGGTGAGCATCGCCTCGAGTTGGAGGTGGTTGAGGCCGAGCGTCGGGGACTCGGTGGAGACTCGGGGACGGCGGACATACTCCGCGGGCGAGTGCTCAAGGAGTCCGTCGATGACGCAGGTGCGGTAGAATCCGGCGACGACTGAGAGCCGACGCGAGACAGTGGATGGTTTGTAGCGGCCGATCTCCTGCATCCAGCGGAGGAACAGCTCAATATGGGGACGCTGAGCCACCAAAGGATCAAGACCCTGCCGGCCGCACCAGGTGAGGAAGGAACGCAGATCTGACTCGGTGTGGACCCGGGACTGGCCTTTGAACCGCGCGAGATAGGCCGCGACGGCGATGCGAAGCGTTGCTATGGCGTCGTCGCCAGGCACGAGGAGTTGGGCAGTGTTCATCTCCCCACTGCGTCACCCGCGGAACCCGACGTCAAGGCGGCCAACTCCGCGCCGGTCCTCCATCCTCATCGACACCGGCGTCATCGGTGCCTCGGCGCACCCCGCTCCCACCAGTCGACGGCTGCGCCGTCACGAATCATGCTGGCGCTGAGCTCGGCGTCGGAAAGGTTGCAGAACTTCCACAGCTCCTTCGCAGCACGGCCGTACTGAAAGATGACCTGGTCGGCCTCGAAGGCGTTGAGCTCCCCTGTACGAAAGCGGTCAACGCCGTCGCCTACCCGCTGGACGAGCTCGGCCAAGTGAGCCTCGTGATACTCCGCAACTACCTCGACCACGGCCCGCCGTTCCGACTTGCTGGACATACCAGCGAGGCTACTAACCCGACCCGCGGCGCACGACCGGTCTACTCGCCCTGCGACCAAGCCGCGATCGGTAGAGATAGGTAGACCCCCACGCTGGGCGTCGCGGCCACTTCGACTACCGCGTCACAGAGCTGGTCGCATCTCTCTTGCCGCGTCTCGTCCCGGCTGGGAAACCACTTCGACCGGATCTCGACAACTACTTCAAGGCCGCTGACGTCGTACGGCCCCCGCGGACGGAAACGGATCTCGACATCCCCCGGGCGAAGCGCCCAATCGTAAGGCTCCTCTGGGCAGTCGATCGCGAGCGAGACCGCGTGCGGCAGTGCGCGCTTGAGCCTGAGGAGCTGGTCCTCCTCTATCTGGGGGCCATAGGTGACCTCGATGATCGGCATGCAAGACAACGTACTGTCGCTCCGCGAGAGCGTGCGCGCTCGCACGGAGCGTAGCCGCCCTCAAAGCGGCATGAGCGTGCACCGGCGCTGCGTGACTATCTGCTGCCTCGAGCGAGGCAGGTCTCCGCACGCGAAACGGCGGCTCGGACCCGCGCCGATTCGTCTTCTCGCATCGCGACGACGGGGTCGATCAAGTCTTCCAGCCGATGTCGGGCGACCACTTTCAGGGCCATCTCGCGCACACGCCACGCTTCGTCGTTCAGTGCTGTCTCCACAGCTGGCAGGGCATCGTCGTCCCAAGCCCAAAGCAGGCCGCGCAGCGCCCAGACCCGCAACCAGTAGGGAGGCCCAGGCTCGCCACCCTCGACCGCCCAGCGCGCCGGAGGGCCACCTAGAGCGAAGATCAACGCTCCATCGCCGTCGTCGCCTCGAAGCAAGGCGATACAACCCGCGACGACCTCGTCCTTGCCCCGACGCGCGCATTCCTCCTCGACGCTTTGCCGAGGTGTCTTGCCCCAAGAAGCGCGGCCGGTCACCAGATCAGACTACGGTCGTTCGCTCAAAGCCCGGGATGTCGGCCGCCTCGCGCAGCGGCGCATGAGGCTGCGCTCAAAGCCTTCTCACTCCTACCCTCATCGAATCAGGCAGAAGGGATGTCCGACGGGGTCCAAGTACACCCGAAACCCGCCGTCGACGGACGGCTGGTGCTGGTGTCGCCGCGCCCCACAGGCGAGCACCTGGGGCTCAGCGGCGTCGATGTCGCCGACACTGAAGTCCAAGTGGAACTGTTGCGGGTGTTGACCGCCGGGCCAGGTCGGCGTCACCCAATCGTCGATCCGTTGAAACGCGAGGGTGGCTCGGCCCTCGGGGTTGTCAGGTGACACACCGCCGCCGGGTGGGGTGAGTGTCGCGAACGATTCGTCGGCTCCCTCTTCGAGGGGCCAACTCAGCAATGCGGAGTAGAACTGGGCGAGTTGCAGCGCATTGGGGCAGTCGAGGATCACGAGGTCGAGTTTCGGGCTGATATCCATCTGGTGATGCTAGGAGGCAATGAGGACGGACAGCGTCCGGAAACAGCGAAGACTGCTGGGACCAGCCCCGCAAGCGGCTGCCCGGAGCGCGACCGCTCATCGGCATGAGCGTGCACTTCGGCAGCTGACCGCCCGGGGCGGTAGGCGACAGTGACGCAAGGGCTCACCACGCCGAACCGAGACGCAGCAAGGGCCCCGGCGGCGCCGGGGCCCTCGTGCTCGAATCAATGAGTTCGAGCTCTACGTGCACAAGTGACTATATGTCGTAATACTGACTGACTGACCCATGCTGACCTGCGCAAACGTCGAGGATGTTCGACTATTTGTACCACGCTTGTAACGAGTAAGCGCTTCGTGTGGGTCTGCTGCACGAGCCGACCGTCACGGCACCGTTGGCTTCCGCCACCTCCATCGCGCAACTCGACGACCTCGTGTCCGCACCGGCCATCACACTGGATGACGCGCAAATCAACCGCCTCGATACCGCAGCCGATGAACTCGCCTGACAGGAAGTGGTCCGACTGGCGGCTGTTGGAACGGCGGCGCCCTCGCCCTCCCCAGATGTGCCAGGGACGTCCCATTCCCCCCGTCGGGACACTTCCGGTGCGACGGGGAAGCGACCAGGAGTTCGCAATCAGCCTCACGCCAGGCTCAAGGGTCCAGCTTTGGCTCAAGGCCCGGCAGGAGACCCGAGACGGTGTCAGACCTGGCAGATTCGTGGCATGACGCCGTCAGCCCAGCCACCATGACGGCCGAGACGCCGTGAGTGCCACCTATGCCCACGCCGAGGGGCGCGGCTACAGCGACGTCGCCGCGTGGCGAATCGCCCACGAGGACCTCTTCCGCAGCGACTGCGTGGCCAAAGTCCTGGGCTACGTGCCGGAGATCAACGACGACACTCCGGTCGTGACCCAGCGCTTCCGCCTGGTCGGTCGACCCTGAGGCAGGGGCCTCGTAGCCTCCGCCGACCCCGACGCCGCGGCCTGACGGTCTTGTACCATCCGGCGTCCCCTCTGCATTTCGGTTGGATGAACGACGCAACCGATCGTGGCTTGGTCGGACAAACGTCCCCCGCGCGGCAAGAGCGTGCGCCCGGCGGCGCGCGGATCGCGGCAGGAGCGGATGCCGCAGTGCACCCACCGCCCGGCCGGCGACGACCATCGACTCCGCGTGATCCAGTCACTCAGGCATGGCCGGCTTTGACGTTGAGGTAGTTCTGCTCGGGGATGGAGTCGGTGAGTGCTGCTGCCTGCCGGAAGGCGACAGCGGCCTCGGGTCGGGCGAGGGTTTCAAGCATGTGTGCGCGGGCCGCGATGACGCGATGGTCTCGGGGGCGTGCCGCAGCGAGAGGCTCGAGTGCCGCCAGACCGGCCTCAGGGCCCTCGACCTCGCTGAGCGCGATGGCTGCGCCGAGCTCAACGGCCGCGCTGGGGGCGACGGTCAGGAGCATTCGGTAGAGCTCGAGTATCTGTGGCCAGTCGGTGTCTGCGAAGGCGGCTGCTGTGGCGTGCACGGCCGCAATGGCGGCCTGCAGCTGGAACGGCCCGACGCGGCCGCGGGGCAGGGCCTCCTCGAGGAGCAAGACCGCGCGATCAATCTGCGCGGCGTCCCACGCGGCCCGATCCTGCTCGGCCAGCGGGACGAGTCGGCCGTCATTGACGCGGGTGGCGGCCCTGGCGTCAACCAGGAGCATGAGCGCAAGGAGCCCGGCGGTCTCCGGATCGCGGGGCACAGCCCGGTGGAGACGCTCGGTGATGCGGATGGCGTCGTCGGTCAAGGTTCGGTCGATGACCGTGGACCCAGAAGGCAGCGAAGACCCGGTCGTGAAGATCAGGTGAAGGACGTGCCGGACGGCATGGAGTCGGGCCGGCAGCTGCTCGGGAGGAACAGGTTCGAAACGGGCACCGGCGCTGCGCAGGGTGGCCTTTGCCCGACTGACTCGTTGCGCGGCAGTGGACTCCGGGACGAGCAGACCGGCTGCGATCTGGCGGGTGGTAAGGCCGCCGACGGCACGCAGCGTGAGCGCCACTGCGGAGGCCGTGGTCAGCGCCGGATGACAACACAGGACCAGCATCTGGAGCGAGTCGTCGTGGTCATCGACTCGCTGGCTCCACGTGGCCGTGCGGTCCTGCTCAGTCTGGAGCTCGCGGCGAGGGCGGGCGGCATCAGAGCGCTGAGCGTCGATGAGACGGCGAGAAGCGACCCGGATCAACCATCCTCGGGGATTCGTAGGCATGCCTTCACGGGGCCACTGCACGGCAGCAGCCAGGAGCGTCTCCTGGACGGCGTCCTCACAGTCCTCTAGAGCGACGCCCCGACGCTGGAGCGCAGCGAGGACGTGTGGCACCTCGCGACGCCACACGTCCTCCGTCCCGCCATCCGTGATCAAGCCGGAAACGGCGTCAGGACTCGCAGCCCGGCCGCATCGTCGGGCGCAGCTCGATGGTGTCGCCGGGACAGGAGAACGCTTCGGCGATCTCCTGGGCACGCTCCTGCGACGCGACGTCGATGACGAAGAACCCGGCAAGGTGTTCCTTACTCTCGGCGTAGGGGCCGTCCGTGGCCACAGGTGCCCCCTCGTACTGAAGTACCACCGAGGCGCCGGGGTCACCGAGCGCGCAGCCGTAGACGATCTCACCCTTCGCGTCGGCATCGCCGAACACCTTGTCCCACCGGGCACCGAGCTCGTCACGCTCTTGCTGGGGCAGCGCCTGGTACTCCGCAGTGTTCGCGCTTGTGGGATGTCCCCAGGGTTGGGGATTCGAGTGGATGAGAATCACGAACTTCATGGGAGGGCTCCTCACGTCGCCGGGGCCGGCGGTCGGCCCCATCACACGTACGTCGAAGCCATCCCACCAGACTCGACATCGTCAGCACTGCAGCCCCCCGTGAACCACGCCTGGGACGGAACACGCAGGGCCAAGTGCACGCGCTTATCGGCTATGCGCGGGCACTTCGGCAACGGCGGCCAGGGGAGTGGCTGGTGTCTACGAAGGTCGCGTGTGCCACGTCGAAACTCGAGATGCAACGAGGGCCCCGGCTAAACCGGAGCCCTCGCTGTCGAACGCTGAGTTCGAGCTCTATGTGCACAAGTGACTATATGTCGTAATACTGACTGACTGACCCATGCTGACCTGCGCAAACGTCGAGGACTTTCGACAATTTGTACCACGCTTGTAACGGATGCGGGTCTGCTAGGGAGTCGGGGTCATCGCTCCGGGCCGTCGAGCTCCGTGCCCTGTGTCGGATCTTCCTGGCGGGCGGGGGAGTGGACGCAGTCGATGCGCCCGCCCATGGCAGCCATGAGCGAGCGACCGACGGGCGCGAGATTCTCACGGCATGGCCGATCGGGACGACCTGCCCGCCGTCCTTGGGGAGGGCGAATACTTGGTCGCCAACGACTACAGGATGGGCGGGTTCTGGGGAGTTCTCATCGCTCCTTCTGAGGAAGCCATCCGCGCGAAGACCCCGAACTCATCATCGCCAAGACCCGACCGAAGTGGATGGACGAGGCCGCGCTAGAAGCAAAGCTGAGAGACGCCGTTGTGGTTGGACGACCACCCGCCGCAGGCTCTGCTTCTGGGCGCTGGTGCCTCAACCGGTGATCATGGCTTTGACCTTACCGAGCACGGTTCGCGGCCGAGGCGTGCGAGCGGTGCTTTGCTCCACGATGTTGCGTCGTCGCGCTTCCAATTCGAGACGGTGGCCGACTCGAACTGCTGGTTCATCGAAGGCACTGGCCAGCCCGGCGGCGACGGCCATGGCGGCCCAGTCGTTGTGCGCGGTCGCGCGGACGGCATGAGCAACTTCTTCGGTGGGAGGGTGGTCCGCGAGGTCGTCGATGACCTTCCGCACGCCCGAGTAGATCCGGGTGGCGTGCCGCCAGGCTTCGATGACGGCCTCCCTGCGGTCTTCAGGGTCGTCGACGAGGCTGCGTTCTAGTGATGCCACGAGGCGGGTGTGCCAGCGGAGCAGCAGCGCGTTCGCGAGATCCTCGATGTTGTTGAAGTAGGTGTCGGTGCCTTCGATGTTGGTGGGGATTTGCCCGTCGTTTCGGGCGAGGATCTCCTCGATCAGATTGTGGAGGACTGTTGCGCGGCTCGGCTTCGGTCGGTCCTTCACGGGTACTCCTTCGTGGGACTGGATGGTGTGTGGCTGACCTACTGAATGGGTAGAGATGCGAACCCGCGGATCGGGCCTGAGCGGAGTCGGACCGCGGAGTCGATGTCGACATCCCAGTCACGGCGGCGGGTGAGGAGTGCTCGCAGAGCGATACGTGCTTCGAGGCGGGCTAGGGATGCGCCGAGGCAGAAGTGGATGCCGCGCCCGAACGCGACCTGTCGTTCGGGGCGACGGTTGATGTCGAAGTGGTCGGCGTCGGGGAACGCGTGGTCGTCGCGGTTGGCTGAGCCGAAGAGCAGCAGCACGGTGTCGCCGGCTGCCATGGCCTGCCCGTGCAGATCGACCTGTCGGGTCAGGGTGCGTGCCAGGCCCTGGACCGGTGAGTCGTAGCGGAGCAGCTCTTCGACGGCTGCTGGCACGAGTTCGGGGTCGTCGGCGAGAGCGCGTCGGTCCTCAGGGTGCTGGGCGAGGATGACAGCGCTGTTGGACAGGAGGTTGGTCGTCGTTTCGTGCCCGGCGACGAGCAGCAGCAGGCAGAAGCCGAGAAGTTCTTCCTCGGTGAGGTGCTCGCCGTCCACTTCGGCTTGGACGAGCGCTGTCATGAGGTCGTCTTGGGGGTGCGCGCGTCGGTCGGCCAGGAATGCGGAGAAGTACTCGTAGAGGGCTGCAGCGGCGTCCAGCCCGGCGCCGAACTCGCCTCGCACGGGGTTGGACTGGATCAGGGTGGTGGACCAGGTCCGAAAGCGGTCGCGGTCTTCACGCGGCACGCCGAGCATGTCGGCGATCACGATCGCGGGCAGAGGTCCGGAGAATTCGGAGACGAAGTCCCACGGGCCGGTCTCGGGGGATTGGTCGAGGAGGTCGTCGACGATGGTGTGGATGTGTGTCTCGAGCCCGGCGATGCGGCGGGGGGTGAAGGCCTTGCTGACGAGGTGACGCAGTTGGGTGTGCCGGGGTGGGTCGCTCATGATGAGCATGGGCAGGAACAGGTCGGTCATGTCCACCCCGGGCGGGGTGGGGAAGATCCCGGACGCCGAGGAGTACGTCGCCGGATCGGCGAGGGCGGCGGAGACGTCGTCGTAGCGGCTGAGGACCCAACAGCTCGCCTGCGAGGACCAGTACACGGGAGCGTGGTCGCGCAGCTCGCGGTAGACGGGGTACGGGTCCGCCATGACTTCCGGGTCGAACGGGCTGTAGGTCAGCTGCTGGTTGCTCATCGCATCTCTCTCGGTTGTCGGTTCACGCGTGTGCATCGGATGTGGTGGCTGGCTGCAGTGCGGACGGGGCGCGCGTGGGCCTGCGGTGTGGCCACCAGCTGCGGTCCTCGAAAAGGGCCGCGCAGGCGGGTACGACCAGGGTGCGGACGATGAAGGTGTCGAGCAGGAGTCCGGCGGCGACGGCGAACCCGGTCTGGGCGAGCGCTTCGACGGGGGAGAACAGCAGGGCCACGAAGGTGGAGGCGAAGATGAGGCCGGCGGCGGTGATGACGGGTCCGGTGGCGGTGACTGCGCGGGCGACCTCGTCGCGGTCCAGGGCGAGGCCGCTCTCGCGCATCCGGCTCATGAGCAGGATGTTGTAGTCCGCGCCCACGGCGACGAGCAGGACGAACACGATGACCGGGACGGTGAAGTGGATGTCTTGTCCGACCAGCTGCTGGAACACGAGGGTGGTGAGCCCCAGCGCGGCCGCACAGGACAGGACGACGGAGGCGAGGAGGTAGAGCGGTGCGGTGAGGGCGCGCAGCGTGAGGATGAGGATGAGGAGCACCATGAGCAGGACCGCGGCGACCACGAGGACGGCGTCGTCGGCGAGGTAGTGGGCCAGGTCGGCGCCGAGGCCGGCCGCGCCGGTGGCGAGGATGGTGGAGTCGTCGAGGCGGGTGTTGTTCATGGCCTGGTCGGCGGTGTCCTGGACTTCGTTGTAGCGCTCCTGTCCGGCGGGGGTGAGGGGGTCGGTATCGCCGGTGACCTGGATGCGGGCCAGTTTTCCGTCCTCGGAGAGGAACTGGGTGCGGGCCAGGGCGAAGTCGGGCTTTCCGAGTGCGGAGGCGGGTAGGTAGAAGCCTCCGGCCTCTGGGGTGTCGGCGCGCTGGTTGATGGCCTGGAGGTAGTCGCCGGATTCGTCGAGCCCGTTGCTGAGCTTCTCGGTCTGGGTGAGGAGCTGCTCGATGCCAGGTGCGATGCCGGCGGCACCGGTGGCGAGCCGGTCGGTGCCGCCTTCGAGCTCGCCGAGCTTCTCGCTCAACAGCGCTTGGCCCTCGGCGATCCGGTTGCTGCCCGACTGGGCTTGGCGGAGCCCGGCGGCGAGCTGGTCGAGCCCGGTCGCGAGGCGTCCGTCGCCGGCGGCGAGGCGTTCGGCGCCGGCGGCCGCTTGGGCCAGGCCGGGCAGGAGCCGGTCGCGTTCGCCGGTGTAGATCTTGCGCAGGCCCTCACGGGAGCGTTTGCAGATCGGGTCGGCGGTGCAGATCGGATCGTCCTCCAGGGCTTCGACGATCCTGCCGAGGCCCTCGACGGCCTGGGCGACCTGGTCGTGTGCGGTGCGGAGCCCGGCGGCCAGTGCGGCGGCGCCCAAGCGGAGCCGGCGGGCGCCGCTGGCGGCCTGGCTCGTGTGATCGGCTGCCTGCCCGAGGCCGTGGGCGATGCGGCGGCTGCCGTCGCTGAGCTTCCCGGCGCCGTCTTGGGCCTTCCCGGCGCCTGCGGAGACCTGGCCGAGGGCGTCTCCGAGGTCGCCGGCCCCGGACGCGAGGCGTTCCAGCCCGGGTTCCCCGGACTCGAGCTTGCGGTCGGCCTGGTGGAGTCCTCGGGCGAGTTTCCCGAGCTGGTTGGCGATGGAGGCGGGTTCCAGTCGCCTTCCGGCCGGTTGGGTGATGCTGCGGACCTGGTTGACGCCGTCGACCTTCGCGACCGCGGTGCTCACGGAGTTGATGACAGCCAGGTCGCGGGTGTTGGCCATGTTGTGGTCGGAGCGGATGAGCAGGTAGTCGGGCAGGGTCTGGTTGGGTGGGAAGTGCTCGGTCATCGCCGCGAGGCCCAGGTTGCTGGGGGTGTCTGGCGGTTGGGCGGCGCGTTCGTCGAAGGAGAGCTGCATCGTGGGCAGCGCGAGCGCGAGCAGCACCAGGACCGTCACTCCCGCGACCAGGATCCGGGCGGGGTGTCGTCCGACGAGGCGGCCGGTGCGGGCCCACCGCGAGTCCGGCCGCGGTGCCGGAGCTGGCCCGATGCGGGGTCCGAACCAGCGGATCAGGGCGGGGGTGAAGGTGAGGCTGACCGCGAGGGTGACCGCGATACAGATCGCCATCGGGGGGCCGGTGGTGGCGAAGATGGCGAGTTCGGTGAATCCGAGGCAGATGGCGCCGAGGATGACGGTGGCTGCCGAGGCCAGCAGGGCGGGCCCGACCCGGGAGACCGACTCGGCTACCGCATCGAGGGGTTCGAGGCCGTTGCCGTATTCCTCGCGGAAGCGGGAGATGAGGAAGACGCAGTAGTCGGTCCCGGCGCCCAGGGTGATGGCTACGACGAACGCGTCGGTGTAGGTGGACAGGGCCAGCCCGTGCTCACCTGCCCAGGCCAGGGCGCCGCGGGTGCACAGCAGGGCGACACCGATGGTCACCAGCGACACCAGGACGGTCGCGATCCGGCGGTAGACCAGCCAGAGGATTCCGACCAGAAGGAACAGGGAGACCGCGGTGATCTTCAACGAGGCGTCGTTCACCGCCGTGGTCAGGTCGGCGATCATCGCCGGGTCGCCGGTCACGTGAACTTCGGTGCCGGGTGGAGCATCGAGGTCGTCGACGACCGAGCGGAGCCACTTCACGTCCTCGTCGGATGCCGGTGAGCCGACCGCGGATCGCAGCCCGACGACTAGGTAGGTCGCCTCGCCGTCCTTGCTGGTCATCGAGCGCCGGGCCTCGGGCTTGCCGAGGTAGTCCTGGACCTCCGAGACCCGCTCCGGCTCCTTCTGGAGGGTGCTCACGAGGTCGGCGTAGACGCGGCGGTCCCCCACGCCCAGGCCGTCGTCGTCGGTGATGACCACGAACACATACGAGTGGGTGTTGCCCGACCCGAACGCGGTGTCCATCACCCGCAGCCCGTGCAGGGTCGGTGAGTCCTCGGGCAGGAAGGCAGTGCTGCTGCGTTCGACCACGGTCCCCAGCGGGGTGACCAGCAGCGAGAGCGCGGCGGCGGCCAGCACCCAGCCGAGCACCACGATCGATGGGAAGCGGTGCCCCAGCCTGAGGGCAGACCTCAGCGGTCCGCTGCTTCCGGCTCGTGGTCCGCGACCCATTCACCCGCACCAATGCTCTGGACTGAAATGTTGTACTGGCAGTACAACATAGGATGTGGTCGACGTCGAGGCCAGTTGGCACGGTGGGGCACAAGGGGAGGAGTGAGAGCGGTGAGGAAACTTCCGGCGAAGCTGGCCAGTCAGCTCTACGGCGCGGCCGAGCTGATCGCCGAGCGCGGTCTGGACGGCACCAAGATCGACGACATCGCCGAAGCCACGGGTATCCCGAAGGCCACGATCTATTACCACCTGGACGGCAAGAACGGGGTCCTCGCATTCCTTTTGGGAGACCTGCTTGACCTCATCGCTGGCGAGGTCGGTGTCGCAGTCTCAACGGTCGAGGATGCCCGTACCCGGCTCGAGGCCGCCGTCGCAGCACAACTAAGTGTGATGGTCGAGCATCCGTTCCTGTGCCGGGCACTCGTGGGGGACCTCGGCCGTGCCACCCGGCTGCCTGACCTCGCCGAGGCTTTGCGGAGCGCGTTCTACCAGCCGATCGAGAAGCTTCTGGCCGACGGCGTCGCCGACGGCTCGCTGCGCCAGGTCGCCGATCCGGGTGCCGTTGCAATGAGCGTCTTCGGTGCCATCACCGTGGCCGGTCTCAGCGCCGCGGTCGAGGGGTCTTCAACTGGCCCGTCCGCAGATGCGGCCCGTTTCTCTGCGGCGATCTGCGAACTGATCCTCGACGGTCTCGCGACACCTCGCACTCGCGATGACCACGAATCGGGTGAGCGGCCGTGACCAGCCTGGATGAGCTCCTCGCGAGCTGGAACGAGAAGTTCCGGGCGTACGAGGACGGCGCCCGGCTTCCGCCGCACCACGACCACTGCCTCGCCTGCGGACCCGACAACCCCCACGGCCATCACCTCACCGTCCAGCGTCGCGGCGACGAGGTGCATGCGGTTCACGTCTTCGACGAGCGCCACGTCGGCGCTCCCGGGATCGCGCACGGAGGCGCCGTGGCAACGGTCCTCGACGACCTGTTCGGGTTCCTGCTCTACCTCACCGGCAGTCCAGCGGTGACCCGGAAGCTCGAGGTGCGCTACGACTCGCCCGTCATCCTCGGCACCACCTACGAGCTCGCGGCCAGGGTCGTCCGGACAGAAGGGCGCAAGCTCTTCGTGGAGGCCGACATGAGTGAGACCGGAGGACCAACTGTCGCCTTCGCTTCGGCCCTTTTCCTGAGGGTGGACGTGACCCACTTCGACCAGGGCAGGCCGCGATGACTAAGACGTGGGTGGGCCGCTTTATCCCCGAAGTTCCCGTGGGCGCCACGGTCGCAAGCGCACCGTGGCGGAGGGACTCTGCGGGATCTCAGCGCGGTCGGGTTCGACACGGGCGCGACCGGTACTCCCGGTCGGTACTCCCGGCTGGTGCCTGTTCCTCTGCCGTGTGACGACGGAAGGGTGCGAGTCGCACGCTGAGCTGACATGGCTGTCGGCGTGCGTGTCGGGAGGGATGACGCCCCCACTTGGATCGTCAACGGTGACGTGACTGCGTGAACAACGCCGCGAGCGTGCTGCTTGAGTGGCGCGAAGCGAGCGAAGGTTGGTAGCCGGGCCCTACCTAGCCCGGTTCGCGGCGACCGAACTGACGGAATTCGCTTGGCGACTGCCCGGTCCAGCGTTTAAAGGCATGCGAGAAGTTGCCCAGGTCGCTATAGCCGAGATCTATGGCGATCTGACCGACCGTCAGCGATCGGTCGAGCAGGCGGACGATCGCCCTCTCGCGCAACAGCGATTGCTGTACGTCGCGGAAGGTCGTGCCCTCCTCGTGGAGGCGCCTTTTCATGGTGCTCGGGGAGACTGCGAGGAGCTCAGCCATGTCATGGCTGCTGATGTGTCCGGGGTCCTCCTCGAGCAATCGCCTCACGGTCTCGGTAAAGCTGGTGGCAGCGGTGTGACGGTCGAGGCTTCGGCGCAGTTCGCCGATGGCCATGCGATAGGCGACCGGGTCGGGGAAGCGACAGGGTGCTTGGAGGATGTCGACGGGAACGTCGATGAACGACGCGCGTGCGCCGAACACCAAGCGTCCGGCCAGCGCGCCGGCGATGCGCTGAGGGGACTGGGGTGTCTTCCAAGCCAGGTTCATCGTGACGCCTGGCAGCGGGCCCGTCAGCATGTCGAGGAGCCGCAGCAGTGCCGCTCCGCCGTAGGTGATGACTAGGCAGTCGAGATCACGATCGCCGGTGTGGCCGGTGAGGCCCACGGTTAGGCTGCGCTGACTGCTGTGGAAGTGGGGGCGCAAGGCGCTCGAGATGATCGGAAGATACCCGAGCAGCTCGAAGACCTCGGCCACGGAGCCGGAGCTGACTAGCGGCAGGCTGAGCGGGCCGAACGACGTCAATTGCGCGTGCTCGGCGAAGGAGAGCCCGAGGCTTGTGGCTTCGTCGTGGTCGAGTCCGGGGTAGACCTCACGGAACCACCGGATCGGCACCTGTCGGTCGCGCTGGACCAGCTCCAGTTCGGAAGTCCCCTCGCGGTCGATGATCGCGCGGAAGCGACCTACGGCTTGAGGACCGAGAGCATCGCTGTTCAAGAGCTGGACGAACGCCAACGGAGGCACCCCGGGCTCGGGGGACTTCATGGGCAGTGACCTCCTGAGCCGAAATCACAACATATTGACTCGAGTGACCATAGCCACAGCATGTCCAGAGTGCCAACACTTGACTCACGTTCGAGCAAGGAGTCGTTCCATGTCAGTTGTCACCTTCATCTCCCACGACGGGGAGAAGCGCGAGGCACCCCTCGAGGAGGGTGCGTCCCTCATGCAGATCGCCGTAGACAACATGGTGCCCGGGATCGACGGCGATTGTGGCGGGGAGGCCGCGTGTGGCACGTGCCATGTGATCGTCGAGGACCAGTGGATCGCCGAAGTCGGCCGTTCGGGTCCGGTCGAGGAGGAGATGCTCGCCATGAACCCCGAGCGCGAGCCGACCTCGCGGCTCTCGTGCCAGATGCGGGTGAGCGAGAGCTGGGACGGCCTCGTCGTCCGACTCCCCGAGTTCCAGATGTGACCGTCGAGAGGAAGACTGCACCATGACGACCCTGACTACCGTGACCGACGCCGTGGCTGAGCGAGCCCAGTCCATCATCCCGATGGAGATCCAGATCCGCGGGGCGCACCTGTACGACAAGACCCGTCGCTTCGTGACACGGACCAACGGGAAGAAGATCTTCGTCGAGGAGCCCATTCCCCCCGTGGAGGACGTCGCCCTCGCCGACATCGACCTGAGCAACCCGTTCCTCTACCGTCAGGGCAAGTGGCAGTCCTACTTCGAGCGCGTGCGCAACGAGGCACCCGTCCACTACCAGGCCGACAGCCCGTTCGGACCTTTCTGGTCCGTCACTCGGCACGCCGACATCATCGCGGTCGACAAAGACCATGAGACCTTCTCGGCTGAGCCCTTCATCATCATCGGCGAGCCCCCACGGTTCATGGATGTCGCGATGTTCATCGCCATGGACCCGCCCCGACACGACCGCCAGCGAGCCGCGGTCCAAGGCGTAGTCGCCCCCAAGAACCTGCGCGAGATGGAGAGTTTGATCCGCACGCGGGTCCAGGAAGTACTGGACGAGCTCCCGGTAGGTGAGCCCTTCAACTGGGTCGACCGCGTCTCGATCGAGCTCACCGCGCGGATGCTCGCGACCCTACTCGACTTCCCATACGACCAACGCCGCAAGCTCGTCGAGTGGTCGGACCTGGCCAGCTCCATGGAGCAGGCCAACGGCGGACCATCCGACAACGACGAGGTCTTCCGGGGCTTCGTCGACGCGGCGCGGGGACTGAGCGCGCTGTGGCGGGACAAGCAGGCGCGACTCGCGGCAGGTGAGGAACCCGGGTTCGACCTGATCACCATGCTCCAGAGCAACGAGCACACCAAGGACCTGATCGACCGCCCGATGGAGTTCCTGGGCAACCTGGTGCTCCTGATCGTCGGCGGCAACGACACCACACGCAACTCTATGAGCGGGGGTGTTCTCGCCCTCAATCAGTTCCCCGACCAGTTCGAGAAGCTCAAGGCCAACCCGGACCTCATCCCCAACATGATCTCAGAGATCATCCGCTGGCAGACGCCGCTGGCCTACATGCGTCGCGTTGCGAAGAAGGACACGGTCCTCAACGGCCAGTTCATCCGTGAGGGCGACAAGGTGGTCATGTGGTACGCCTCGGGAAACCGCGACGAGCGAGTGTTCGAACGTCCGGACGATCTCATCATCGACCGCAAAAACGCACGCAACCACATCGCGTTCGGCTTTGGCGTCCACCGGTGCATGGGCAACCGTCTGGCCGAGCTGCAGCTGCGGATCCTGTGGGAAGAGCTGCTCCCGCGCTTCGAGAAGATCGAGGTCGTGGGTGAGCCGGAGTATGTCCAGTCCAACTTCGTGCGCGGGATCAGCCGGTTGATGGTCCAGTTGACGCCGAAGACCGACGCGTGACCTCGGGGAGGGCGCTGATCGTCGGGGCCAGCCACGCCGGGGCCCAGTTGGCCGCCAGCCTTCGCCAGGAGGGGTGGGCAGGTGAGGTTGTCGTCATCGGTGACGAAGCCGCGCTTCCGTACCAGCGGCCTCCCCTGTCCAAGGCCTACCTTGCCGGCAAGAGCAGCTTGGAGGAGCTCGCCATCCGCAAGGCGGAGTTCTACGACAAGCAGAAGATCCGCCTGTTGCGGGCGACGGTCACCGAGATTGATCGTGCGGCCGGAGAGGTCGTGCTGAGCGACGGTGAGACGCTCGCCTACGACGGCCTCGCGTTGTGCACCGGGGGCCGGGCGCGTCCGCTGGCTATTCCTGGCATCGATCTGCCGGGCGTCTTCTACCTGCGGACGTTCGCGGACGTCGAGGCGATCCGTGAGGCCACGGCCTCGGGTCGCCGAGCCGTGATCGTCGGCGGGGGCTACATCGGGCTGGAGACCGCCGCGTCGTTGCGCGCCCTCGGGCTGGAGGTAACGGTCCTGGAGGCCGCCGAACGTGTCCTGGAGAGGGTCACGGCTGCTGAGGTGTCGATGTTCTACGAGCGCATCCACCGCGACGCCGGGGTCGTGGTGCGGACGGGCGCTCTCGTCGAGGCCGTGGCCGGCGACGGCCGCGCCGGCGAGGTGGTGCTAGCCGGGGGTGAGCGGATTCCCGCAGACCTGGTCATCGTGGGTGTGGGCTTGGTCCCGAACACCGAGCTCGCCTCTGAGGCGGGCCTGCAGGTCGAGGACGGTGTCGTGATCGACGACTTCGCCTCGACCAGCGATCCCAAGATCGTCGCGGCGGGGGACTGCGCCATCCATTACATTTCTCGCTACGGCCGGCGGGTGCGACTTGAAGCGGTGCCCAGCGCGGGTGAGCAGGCGAAGGCGGCTGCCGCCACGCTGTGCGGCAAGGAGCGGCCTATCTCGGCGCTGCCGTGGTTTTGGTCCGACCAGTACGACCTGAAGCTGCAGATCGCGGGACTGAACACGGGCTACGACGAGATCGTGCTAAGCGGCGACCCCGCGCGCGATCGCGACTTCACCTGCTACTACCTCCAACGTGGGCGGTTGCTCGCCGCGGACTGTGTGAACCGTCCCCGGGACTTCATGAAGGCCAAGAGAACGCTCGGCCAGGGTCTCGACGTCGATCGGGCGGAACTGCAACGGCCCGCCGCCTCCTGATTCACAGTGCCGGGCGCGCGCCTCGGCGAAGCCCCGCACCCCATCACCGCCCCCCTCAACACCCCATCGCCGGAGGACTACTCGTGCAGAGCACCATGATGAACGTCCAGCTGACGACGGCAGCCATCCTGCGGCACGGTGCCCGTGTGCACGCCACCGCGCGCGTGCGCACGCTCCAGCCCGACGGCTCGGTCAGGACCGGCACGTTCGCCGAGGTGGGACGCCGCTCGGCGCAGCTGGCCCACGCGCTGCGGGCCTGCGGGGTCGTGGGGGACGAGCGGGTCGCCACCTTGATGTGGAACAACCAGGAGCACGTCGAGGCCTACTGTGCAGTGCCCTCCATGGGGGCAGTCCTGCACACCCTCAACCCTCGACTGACCCCCGAGCAGCTGGTCTACATCGCCAACCACGCTGACGACCGGGTGGTGATCGTCGACGGTACGCTCGCCCCGCTCCTGGCGGCGGTCCTACCGCAGCTCGCCGAGGTGCACACCGTGGTCGTCACGGGGGGTGTCGATCTCGCGCCGCTCGAACGTGACGGCCTCACCGTTGTCGGTTACGACGACTTCATCGGAGGTCACCTGGAGACGTTCGAGTGGCCGGAACTCGATGAGCTCTCCGCTGCGGCCATGTGCTACACCTCGGGCACTACCGGCAACCCCAAGGGCGTGGCCTACAGCCACCGATCGACCTACCTCCACTCGATGGCTGCGTGTGCCGCCGACGGGCTGAGCGTCACCGGTGACGATGCCATCCTGGCGATCGTGCCGATGTTCCATGCCAACGCCTGGGGACTGGTCTACGCGGCTTTGATGGCAGGAGCCGACCTGGTCATGCCCGAACGGTTCCTCCAGGCCGAGCCACTGGTGCGACTCATCAGCAGCGAGCGCCCCACGATCGCCGGAGCTGTGCCTACGATCTGGAGTGACGTCCTGAATCACCTCGACTCCAACCCCGGTCACGACATCTCGTCGCTGGGGCTGGTGGCCTGCGGTGGATCGGCCGTGCCGCTTCATCTAATGAAGGCCTTCCAGGAGAAGTACGGCGTGCAGATCGTGCAGGCGTGGGGGATGACCGAGACCTCGCCCCTAGCCGCTATCGCTCGGCCGCCGGCAGCGGTCGAGGGCGAGGAGCACTGGGCACTGCGGGCCTCCCAAGGTCGTCCCGTCGCCGGGGTCGAGCTGCGACTGATCGACGACGACGGTAACGAGGTGCCGCACGACGGGAAGTCAGTCGGGGAGATCCAGGTTCGCGGCCCATGGATCACGGGGTCCTACATCGGTGACGAGGACGCGGAAAAGTTCGACGACGGATGGCTGCGTACCGGAGACGTGGGACGGATCGACGAGCGTAGTTTCGTCACCTTGACCGACCGGGCGAAGGACGTCATCAAATCGGGCGGCGAGTGGATCTCGTCAGTGGAGCTCGAGTTGCTGCTCGCAGGTCACCCGGATGTGCTGGAAGCGACCGTCATCGGCGTTCCGGACGAGAAGTGGCAGGAACGGCCCCTGGCCGTGATCGTCGTTCGGGACGGGTCCGAGGTGACTCCCTCCCAGTTGCGGGACTTTCTCGAGGGCAAGGTCGCCAAGTGGTGGCTGCCCGAGCGGTGGTGCTTCGTGCCCGACGTGCCCAAGACCTCGGTCGGCAAGTTCGACAAGAAGCTGCTCCGCGCCCGGCACGCCGACGGCGACCTCGCTGTCATCGATCTCTGACTGCATGGGAAGGCATCACGGCGCGAGGCGCGATTGGTGGACGAGCTCGCGGCCGAGTCCGGCCGGGAGTTGCCGCCGCTGCCGCCGATCTCGTTCCAGCAGGAGCCGTCCAACGGCATCCCGCGCCGCTCCCAGCGCGAGCCCGGGGCATGGTGCCGCGAGCACGGGATCACCACGCCTGCGTACTCCTTCGCCAGCGACTTCGCAACTGCTGCTGTCCCGCGCACTCCGCTGCAAGCCCACAGCGGCCCCCGTCGACCGTCGTCTGATGGCGCAGCAAGCCAGGCCCTCCCGGGCACCGTCACCGACCTCGAGGAAGTGTCATGAACGCCCCGTCCGCACCCACCCTGCACATCCGACGTCCCGCCGACGGCGAAGTACTCCGATCGGTCCCGATCGTCGACGGCGACCGCGTGCGCGCCGCCGCTGAGGACCTGCGCGCGGCGCAGGTCGCGTGGCGCGACATGGGTCCTGCTGCGCGAGCCACCTGGCTGCGCAAGTGGCGGGGCTGGATCCTCGACCACACCGATGAGCTCACTGACCTGCTCGTCGCAGAGACCGGCAAGGTCCGCCCTGACGCCTTGGTGGAGACGACCGCTTCGTGCGAGTTCATCTCCTTCTACGCCGACCATGCGAAGGAGTTCCTCGCCCCCGAACGAGTGGGGGCAGGAGGGCTGCTCAGCCTTCCGAAGCGGCTGACCCGCAGCTATCGGCCCTACCCGTTGGTCGGACTGATCATCCCGTGGAACTTCCCGATCACCCTGTTCCTGATGGATGCGGCGCCGGCGCTCGCAGCGGGATGTGCGGTGCTGACAAAGTCGTCGGAGATGACCCCGCTGACGTGCGCGCGCATCATCGAGGGATGGCACGAGATCGGCGCCCCGCCGGTCCTCCTGCACGTCGCGGGGGCCGGGGACACTGGAGGAGCGGTGGTCGAGGCTGTTGACTTCGTTCAGTTCACGGGCTCGACGGCGACGGGCCGTCGGGTGGCCACGCGCTGTGCTCAGCTGCTCAAGCCGGTCAGCCTGGAGTTGGGCGGTAAGGACGCTGCCATCGTGCTCGAGGATGCCGACCTCGATCGGGCCGCGCACGGGATCGTCTGGGGCGGGATCTTCAACTCGGGGCAGGTCTGCATCTCGGTCGAGCGGGTCTACGTGGTGGACGCGGTCTACGACCGGTTCGTGGAGAAGGTGGTGGCGGCCCTCGGAGCGCTGAAGCAGGGCTCTCGAGCCCGCGATGATGTCGGCGCCATGGTGACCCGGGCGCAGGTGGACACGGTCGAGCGGCATGTGCGGGAGGCTCAGGAGTCCGGTGCGCGCGTGCTTGTCGGCGGGTCGCGGGCCGACGAAGGCAACTTCTTCGCCCCCACGCTGCTGGTGGACGTCGACCACAGCATGGCCTGCATGACCGAGGAGACGTTCGGGCCAACACTGCCGGTCATGCGGGTGGCCGACGAGGCCGAAGCGGTGGCCCTGGCCAACGATTCCGCGTACGGGCTCTCGGCCACCGTGTGGACACGAGACGTCTCCCGAGGGCGGCGCATCGCCGACCAACTGGAGGTCGGTGCGGTCAACATCAACGACGTCTTCAGCAACCTCTTCGCCGTGGGGCTACCCCACAGCGGCTGGAAGTCCTCGGGCCTGGGGGCTCGCCTCGGCGGCGCGCAGGGTCTGCGGAAGTACTGCCGCGTCCAAGCAATCACCGAGCCGCGGATCCCGCTGACCACCAAGGAGCTCACCTGGTACCCGTACTCCGCCCGGCGTACGGCGATCGCCGGCCGAGTGCTGCGCCTGGCCGCTGGTCGCGGCCTGCGGCAGCGACTCGGCCTCTGAAAGGAACAGGAACCATGACGACAACGAACAAGCGACGGGTGGTCGCCATCACCGGGGGCGCCCGGGGGATCGGATACCACACCGCGGAGGAACTCATCCGGCGCGGTCACCGGGTCGCCATCGGGGACATCGACCAGATCCAGCTCAAGGTGGCCGCCGAGGAGCTCGGCCTCGACGTCGCGGTGCGTCTAGATGTCACCGACCCTGCCTCCGTGGCGTCCTTCCTCGACGTGACCGAGGAAGCACTGGGGCCGATCGACGTCCTCATCAACAACGCGGGTGTCATGCCGACGGGGCACGTGCACGAGGAGACCGACGAGGTCACCCGCCGGCAGGTGGAGATCAACATCCTGGGCGTCATCTTCGGCACCAAGATCGCCCTGCAGCGGATGCTGCCACGGCGACAGGGACACATCATCAACACGGCTTCACTGGCCGGGGAGCTCCCGGTCCCGGGGCTGGCGACGTATTGCGGGACCAAGTTCGCGGTCATCGGGTTCACCGAGGCCGCCCGGCAGGAGTACCGCAGGTCGGGTGTCACCCTGTCCACTGTGCGTCCGACCTTCACCAACACCGAGCTGGTCGCGGGGACGAGCGGGGCCAAGGGCATGCGCAACGCAGAGCCGCAGGAGATCGCGCGCGCCACGGCGGCTCTCATCGAGCGCCCGCAGCCCTTCGTGCGAGTCACGCGTATCGCCGGCACGATGGTGGCGGCGATGAAGTTCGTTCCCGAGCGGATCGCGACCCAGCTCGGGGCGATGCTCGGGACCGACACGGTCTTCCTCGACCGCGTGGACTCCGCGGCGCGTCAGGCCTACTTGGAGCGGGTCGGTCGCAGCTGATGCCACAGGGCGCGATCGCGCGCCACGGATCATCCGAAACGACCGCGAGCGTCGCGTGGCGCTCGCGGTCGTCTCCTGTCCCGTGGCTTAGGCCGGGTGCTGGCCGCCCTCGACGACGGGCATCAGGTCCGGGGGGCGAAGGCCGGCCGCTCCGGCTCAATGGCGGAGATCCGCTGGTAGCCGGCGCCCAACGGGGGACGCTCGTCCCGATTGCCCTTGTTGGGCCACAGGGAGGCTGCCCGCTCGGCCTGCGCGGTGATCGTCAACGACGGGTTAACCCCCAGGTTCGCCGTGATACTGGAGCCGTCGACGACGAAGATCCCGTCGTGCCCGTAGAGACGGTGGTAGGGGTCGATGACCCCGGTCTCCGGGGAGTCACCGATGGCACACCCGCCGATGAAGTGAGCGGTCATCGGGATGTTGGCGATCTCCCCCGTGGACCCGCCGGCCACGCCGTTGATCTTCTCGGCGACGCGACGGGTGACTTCATTGCCGACGGGGATCCAGGTGGGGTTGGGCGCCCCGTGGCCAGGTCCCGAGGTGATCGTGGGGCGACCGAGGAGGGTCTTCCTCGACCGCACCGTGATGGAGTTGTCCAGCGTCTGCATGACCAGCAGGATGACTGTGCGCTCCGACCACCGTCGCGGGCTGAACCACGTCAGATGAGAGGGCTGGGTCGCGATTGTCCGCAGCCAGCGCCACCACCGGGGCCCATGGCCGTCCCCGTCGGTGAGCGCGGTCTGGAGTAGGGACATGGCGTTGCTGCCCTTGCCGTAGCGCACCGGCTCGATGTGGGTGAACTCGTCGGGGTGGATCGAGGATGTGATGGCCACGCCGCGCGTGAAGTCGCTGGATCGATCGCGGGACTTCGCCCCCAGGATCGACTCGGAGTTGGTACGGGTCAGGGTGCCCAGTCGGGCGGAGATGTGCGGCAGGGAGCCCGTGGCCTTCAGTCGGTGGAGCAGCTTCTGGGTGTTGTAGGTGCCCGCTGCGAAGACGACGTGGTCGGCCGTGAATGACTGCCGGTTGCGGCGACGGCGCGCGGACCTGCCGGTGCGGACGGTGTCGACGACGTACCCGCTTCCCTTGCGCGGGCGCACGTCGACCACGGTGGTCAGGGGACGTACCTCGGCCCCGAGCTTCTCCGCGAAGTACAGGTAGTTCTTGTCCAGGGTGTTCTTCGCCCCGACCCGGCACCCGGTCATGCACGACCCGCACTGGGTGCACCCGGTGCGGCGCGGCCCCGCCCCGCCGAAGAACGGGTCGGGAACCTCTTTGCCGGGCTCTCCGAAGAAGACGCCGACGGGGGTCAGTGTGAAGGTGTGCTCCACACCCATGTCGCGCGCGACCTCGCGCAGCACCTTGTCCGAAGGCGTCACGTGGGGGTTCTGCGTGACACCCAGCATCCGCCGTGCCGTCTGGTAGTGCGGGTCCAGCTCGGCGTGCCAATCGGTGATGTGCGCCCACTGTGGATCGTTGAAGAACGGGGCAGGAGGTTGGTAGAGGGTGTTGGCGTAGTTGAGCGAACCGCCGCCGACGCCGGCGCCCGCCAAGATGACGACGTCGCGCAGCAGGTGGATGCGCTGGATGCCGAAGCAGCCGAGCCGTGGCGCCCAGACGAACCGACGGGTGTCCCAGGACGAGGTGGGCAGGTCGTCGGTGTCGTAGCGCTTGCCTGCTTCGAGCACCCCGACGTGGTAGCCCTTCTCCGCCAGGCGCATGGCGGTCACCGAGCCGCCGAAGCCGGAGCCGATGATCAGCACGTCGTAGTGGGCCGAGGTCATGGGATGTGGATCCTTCTGTGAGGTGTTCGACGCGAGTGGGGCGGCGGACCGGCAGTGCCGCCGATCTGACGGGTGTACGTGCGGGCGGTCAGCTGTGGATGGCGTGGAGCGGTCTCCACTTGTCGGCCAGGAGTACCGAGTCCGGGTCGATGCCCGGTCGATGAGGGCGACTCGCTAGCTCATGGCACTCCTGTCAGACGATGTCTGTCGAGGGTGTCACCTCGGTGGAGTGGGCGTCATGTGCCGTTGCTCAACGCGGAGGATCCCGCGGGGCTCGGCGCACAAGGCCCGGCCCGCCGGCTCCAGCGGTGCCGCCGGAGCCGGGTCGGTCCTCACAGGGACCGGCTGATGATCTCCTTCATGATCTCGGAGGTGCCGGCGTAGATCTGGGAGACGCGCATGTCGGCCCAGATGCGGGCGATGGGGTACTCGTTCATGTACCCGTAGCCGCCGTGCAGCTGGAGGCAGGTGTCGGCGACGCGCTGCGCTCGTTCGGAGCACCACAGCTTCGCCATGGCGGCGGTGGGGATGTCCAGACCCTCGCCGACGTGGAGCTGGATGCACTCGTCCACGAAGGACCGTGCCACGCGAGCTTCTGTAGCGACCTCTGCCATTTTGAACTTGGTGTTCTGGAACCCCCAGATCGGCCGTCCGAAGGCGCTTCGGTCGCGCACGTAGGCCAGTGTCTCGGCCAAGCAGAACTCCATGGCTGCGACGTTCGACACTGCGACCAACAGCCGCTCCTGGGGGAGCTGCTGCATGAGCTGCACGAAGCCCTGGCCTTCGGTGAGGCCCAGCAGGTTGGTGACCGGGACGCGGACGTTGTCGAAGAAGAGCTCCGAGGTGTCCTGCCCCTTCATCCCGATCTTGTCGAGCACCCGACCGCGGGAGAAGCCCTCCGTGCTGGTGGGGACCAGCATCAGCGAGATGCCGGCGGCGCGGTCGTCCGGATCGGTCTTGACCACGGTGAGCACCAGGTCGGCCTGCGAGCCGTTGGTGATGAAGGTCTTGGAGCCGCTGACAAGGTAGTCGTCACCCTCGCGCACCGCCTTAGTCTTGATGTTCTGCAAGTCCGAGCCGGTCCCGGGCTCGGTCATCGCGATCGCGCCGACGACCTCGCCGGAAGCCATCTTGGGAAGCCACTGCTGCTTCTGCTCCTCCGTGCCGTAGGCGAACAGGTAGTGGGCGACGATGCCGTTGTGCAGGGACGCCCCCCAGGAGCTGTCGCCGACCCGTGCCTGCTCCTCGATCAAGATGGCCTCGTGGGCGAAGGTGCCGCCGCCGCCGCCGTACTCCTCGGGGATCGACAGGCAGAGCAGACCGACATCACCAGCGCGGTTCCACAGTTCCCTGTCGACGTGCTTGTCGGCGATAAAGGTCTCGATGTGCGGTTTGATCTCCTTCTCACAGAACGTACGTGCCAGGTCGCGCACGTCGTCGAGGTCTTTGTCCATCCAGGGGGAGCGACGAGTGGGCAAGGGGTGCCTCCGGCAGGTCGGGTACAGGGTGTACCAATCTGACCACACCCGTCGCCCTGGGTACAAGGTGTTCCATGCATGCGGACCCGGGAGTCGTTGGTTTCGTCGACCCCGCATAGGCTGCCTCTTGTGGTCGAGGTCGGGCGATGGGTGGATTCAACGGTGCGGCGCCGGTCGTCGCGCGATGATCAGGTCCGGGCGCGGCGACGACAACAGGTGGCGAGCGCCGCTCTGCAGGTCGTCGACGAGGCAGGAGTGGGTGCCGGCACGGCCCTGATTGCCGAGCGGGCTGGCATCCCGAGGCCGCACGTCTACCGCTACTTCTCCAGCCGTGAGGACCTGGATGACGATGTGGTACGCCTCGCCGCGCAGGACCTCATTGCCTGCGTCCGGCCCCACCTGACTCGGCGCGGCACGCCCTCACAGGTCGTCGAGGGGCTGGTCCACGCCTGCGCCACCTGGGCCGACGTCCACCCTCACCTCTTCCGTTTCCTAGCCGCACGGGGGCAGAGTCGCACCCTTCACCGCGCTCGGATGGGTCGCTCGCGATTGCTGGACGAGATCGCTGCGGCGGCTCGCGGCTATACCAACTCGGCCGAGGAGACCTTTCCCGAGGGCATCTTGGTGGGCGTGATGGGGATGGTCGACGCGACAATCATCTGGTGGCTCGACCAGCGCGACGAAACCCTCGAGGTCATGGTGGGGCGCCTCTCGCGCCACGTCACTCTAGTGCTGCACGATGCCTTGGCCGCCCACGGAATCGACCTCGACCCAGCGGTCGAGCTGGAGCCGTTCATCGGCGGGTGAGTCATCAACGGCCCGCAATCTTGCCCTGCTCAAAGTGCTCAACATCGACGACGACGAATGTCGCGTGTGCGGTGGCGACCGGGTTGCCGTCCGCATCCAACGCCGCGGCTTCCACGTGTAACCGCCGTCCCGAGCGGTCCCGGACGTGGGCAGAGAACTCGTAGTCGGTCCTCAGCAGCACCGGACGGAGGTACTCGACGGTCAGGGACCTCGTCACGGCAAGCTCTCCGACCCGGTAGAGGAGGAAGCCGAAGAGGTCGTCGAACGCTGCAGCGACCAGGCCGCCGTGGGTGATCCCGGGCGCCCCTTCCTGACGGTGGTCGAAGCGGTGCACGGCGCGAACGCCGACCTCGGTGGCGTCGACCTTCAGTGCAAGACCAGCAGGATTCTCCGTCCCGCATCCCGCGCAGGTGGGGGAGTGCGAGGGGAGGCGTCCCTCCGCCGACGGCTCGGGCCGCGACATCGAGCGGATCCACGCCTCCAATGCCGACATGGCGCCCCCCTCGGAGCGTACCTCGTTCGCCGGGGCGGTTTGCTCGCCTGCGCCGGAGGCGCCTCGGATCGGTTCGCGCATGGAAAGCTCCTCAGATTCAAGACCGACGGGCGCGGAGGCACAACGTCGCATCTGTCTCTCTCGCATACAGGATCAAGTCGTCGTCGTGACGAGAGTGGCCTATAGCCGAAAGTCAATGACCCGCCGTTCGCCAACGCACGAGACATGATGGCATATTTGTATTCACGTGAGACGTTGGGGCTACATTTGTCTACACTCGTCGCTATGCGGCTCATCTGGACACCTCACCGTCCTCAAACCGATGCCGAGCGACGTGGCCTTGCCTGGTGGGTGGCCGTGCTGAGCTGCAAGCCGTTCCTGATCGTGCTGCGCCGGCCGGACTGGCGCGGAGTCTCAGGGATCCCGAGGTCGGGTGGGGCAGTGCTGGCCGCCAACCACGTCTCGCACATCGACCCTCTGCTAGTCGCGGAGCTGGTGCTGGCCTCGGGGCGGGTGCCGCGGTTCTTGGCGAAGGACAGCCTCTTCCACGGTCCGATCGTGGGCAGGTGGTTCCGTGCGGCCGGCCACGTCAAGGTCGACCGGGCTGCCGGACGCGCAGGGTACGACGACGCGGTGAAGGCGGCACGCTGTGGTCAGCTCCTTCTGGTGTATCCCGAGGGTTCTATCAGCAAGCGGGAGGACGGTATGCCGATGACGATGAAGTCAGGGGCGGTTCGCATCGCCCTCGAGGCGTCGGTCCCGCTCCTCCCGGTGGCCCAGTGGGGTGCCCAGGAGATCCTGCCCGCATACAGCGGGCGGTTGCGATGGGGTTGGCGACGGCAGGTGAGCGTGTTCGTCGGCGCTCCCGTCCCGCTCGAGGACCTCCGTGACCTGGAGCCCGCACGTGCCGTCGAAGTGGGCCGTCAACGGCTCGAGGACGTCCTCATCACGATGGTGTGCGAGCTGCGTGGAGCCACCGCGGCGGCGCGGTCCATCCGTGCTCAGGCGCCGAAGGCGGGATCCTCAGGGCGCGAGGATCCCGAGCCGCGCACCATCGCGGGGCCGTAGGTGTCCAGCAGTGTTGCCATCAGCTCATCGAACGGTAGGTCCACGAACATCCCCCGCTCGCGGACGTACTCCATGTGGCGGCGGCCGGCGCCGTCGGCTGCGTGGAGCAGGGCGTCCTGCGATCCGTCGAACTCCAACGGAGGTACGCCGAAGCGGCGGCACAGCTCGGAGTTGAAGGCCGGCGAGCCCTTGCGCCACCGGCCGTCGACGTACGCCGCGCTCCACCCGTGGAACACGAACAGGTCCGTGCCCATCAGCTCCAGCAGCGCCTCGCTGTTGAGGTGGTTGCGGACATCGGAGAACCCCAGTACGGCCGGGATCCCCGCAGCGCGCAGGCTCGCCGTGAGCAGCACCGCCTTCGGGACGCACCAGGTGGGGCCACCGTCAAGGATCGCGCTGGCGCGGTAGGTCGGGGGGGCCGCGGTGACGCTGTAGGGGTCGTAGCGGAGTCGGTCGCGGACCTCCGCGAAGAGCAGCCCGACCCGCTCACGCGGATCCTGGACACCTCGCACCACGGACTCGGTGAAGTCGCGCACGTCGTGGTGGTCGCTGTCGATGAACCCGGTCGGGGCAAGGGCCTGCCGGGGGTCGAGCTCGTCGCCCATCAGGCACTGACCTCGGCGTTCTGGAGTGCGCCGGCCGCCCCGAGGGCCGTGACGAGGTCCCGCTCGAGCGACGGGAGGGCGGCAGCTGCGAGGGCGGCTTGCTCCGCCCGGCCCCGGGCCGGGCCCTCCTGCCGGCCCAGCGACGCGACCAGTGACCATGTCTCCGCGCAGAGGTGCGCAGCGTTGGCGACTTCGCTCGCGCGAACGTCCCCGGTCAGACGCGCGATGTCGGCGGCGCCGCTGGAGAGCAGTCGCCGGAACAGCCCACCGCCGGTGCCGGCCTTCTCCACGAATGCGCTGAGTCCCTGGAGCGCCAGGTCCAAGACCTCGTCGGGGAAGACCTCTGGCCATCGAGCGAGGTCCTCGGCGAACAGGTCGACGGCGGCCAGCCCCGTGGCCCCGGTCGCCGTGTCCCTCCCGGTGACAATCGAGGGACCGGTCGAGGTGGTCATCGCGACAGCCGCCTGGGCGAACGCCGCCCGGGCGACGGTGGCCAGGTCGGGCAGCGAATCGGGCCAGGCGATGTCGAAGTAGGTGTGGCGCGTCGGGACCGGAAATCCTCGGGAGCAGCGAGCCCGAGCCAGAGCCTCGTAAGGCACCAGCTGCACCTCGTCGCGGTCGTTGTCGACGACGTGCGCGAGCTGCTGCACGTCGTCGTAGCCGATCACAACGATGTCATGGCGACTCATCTGAAGGCGCACGCGCAGGTAGGGCAGCTCTGCGATGTCGGCCCACACAAGGGCTGGGCGACCGGCGCGCACGGCATCGCGCACGTAGGTCCAGCCCACCTGGGGGTCCTCCGTGGCGTGCACGGTGACCACGGCGCCGAGTCGTGTCGGGAGATCGGTCTCCAGGTCCCCGCCCCGACCCACGAGGTACACCGGTGGCATGAGCGCTGCATTCCGGACGTAGGAGAGGTCCAGCGACCCGCTTAGCGCGAAGACGAGGCCCTCGTCGGGCGGGCCTTCCCAGCCGAGCCCGGCCCATTCGAGGAGGTCGCGCATCGCGCCCGAGCCGCAGTGGCCGCCACGTCGGTGCGGGTAGGGAACCGCGACGGCGTCGCTCGAGCTGGCCATGGAACTCATTCCTAAAGACAATTTGCATGATTTGTTCCAACCTAAGGCACGAGCATCTCATTGTCATGGCCAGGTCCGATGTGACATGAGTCCGTTGGGCACCACGGTCGCTATCGTGTCCACCGTGTCATCCCCCTCCATGCGCGATCGGTACCGCGAGCACGTCCGCACGGCTGTGGTGGAGGCTGCTCACGACCTGATCGCCGATCGAGGCTGGGAGCGAGTCCGCATGGGTGAGATCGCCGAGGCAGTCGGGATTTCACGCGCCCTGCTCTATAAAGAGTTCGGCGACAAGCCCGGATTGGGAGAGGCCGTCGTCCTGAGGGAGGCGGCGCGCTTCATCGAGGGCATCGAAGGAGTGCTCGCGCACCACGACGCCGATGCTGCTCGCGGCCTCGCGGCCTCGGTGAAATTCGTGCTCGAGGAAGCTGAGAACAGCTCTCTACTCAGGGCGGTGCTGATCGCCAACCGCGATTCCTCCCCGACCGCGACGGGCATTCTCCCCCTGATGACGACCTCCGCGCAGCTGCTGGAACTGGCCTCGAACTCGTTGGCACGGTGGCTCATGGCTCACGTGCCCGGGGTGCAGGCCGACGATGTGGCGGACGCTGCGGAGGCTCTGGTGAGGCTCACCGTGAGCCATCTAGCCCTGCCCACCATGTCCCGCAAGGACACTTCACGGAAGATCACCGAGGTCGGACTGAGGTACCTCGGGCTCTCCGTCGAAGCGGCGACGTCCGAAGCCACGACCTGACGTACACTCCCAGCCGGTGATCGGGTCCGCCGCCACCGCAAGGACCAAAAGCCAGAGCTTCTACGGCCACTTCTACATCGAGCACAACCGGGGCCATCACGTCCGCGTCGCCACACCGGAGGACCCCGCCAGCAGCAGGTACGGCGAGAACTTCTACCAGTTCTGGCCGCGTACGGTCGGTGGTTCCCTCAAGAGTGCCTGGAACATCGAGAAGAAGCGCTACGCGCGCAAGAAGCAGCACCCGTTCCGGATCGGCAACGACGTGCTCAACGCGTGGCTGATGTCGGCGGTGCTGTGGGGCGCGATGATCGCGTGGCTCGGTGTCGGCATCACGCCGTACCTCGTCATCCAGGCTGTCGTGGGATTCTCGCTCCTCGAGGTGGTCAAGCACATGGAGCACTACGGGATGGTGCGCTAGAAGGTTGGCGCACCCGGCAAGGAACGCTACGAGCGTGTCGACCCCAGCCACAGCTGGAACTCCAACAACATCGCGACCAATGTGCCCCTGCACCACCTGCAGCGGCACTCCGACCATCACGCCAACCCGACCCGGCGCTACCAGACACTGCGCGACTTCGAGGAGTCGCCGGTCCTGCCCACCGGCTACGCCTGGCATGATCGTCCTCGCCCTCTTCCCCCCGGTGTGGCGAAGGGTGATGGATCACCGCGTGCTCGCCCACTTCAACGGTGACCTCACGTGCGCCAACCTGAGCCCCCGCAAACGCGACAAGATCCTCACCAGGTATCCCGCACCGGAGACGACCCCGACCCGGGAGTCAACGGATGCACTCGGTTCGGGGGCCGCACCAGCGTGCATATTGTCCCGAGGGCGGACATCCTCGCGCATGCCGCCGATCGTGGGAACCAGGCCCACAAGCCCGGCGCCTCTTGGTCCACCTCCGAGTTCGAGCTCTACGTGAAAAGTGAATCGCCCCGGGTTTCGTGGAGGCTCGGTTACTTGGAACCAGCCCCGGTCGGGACGGGTGCTTCACGGTAGTGCTCGGGCCGGATGCTGGCCCAGTGGTTGGCCTCGAACTCGGCGGGCGGGACGAGCCCGATCTCGCCGTGAAGGCGCCTGTGGTTGAACCAGTCGACGTACTCGGCGGCGGCGATCTCGACGTCGCTCACGGACTTCCAGCCGCCCTTAGGGCTCATGACCGGGTTGCGGATGCACTCGGCCTTGAACAGCGAGTTGAGCGCCTCGGCCATCGCGTTGTCATACGAATCTCCTCGGCTTCCGACCGACGCGACGGCCTCGGCCTCGGCGAGTCGCTCGGTGTATCGAATCGCTCGATACTGACTGGGTTCAACCGGTGGTAGCAACACCAGCTTGGTGGAGCAATCGTAGGTGCTCGTCGAGGGCCTCTGCTGGGGTCTTCCATCCGAGGCTCTTCCTGGGTCTGCTGTTGAGTGCAGCTTCGACCGCTTGTGTCTCCTCGTTGCTCCATCGCGAGATGTCGGTGCCCTTGGGGAAGTACTGGCGCAGCAGACCGTTGTGGTTCTCGTTGGTGCCGCGCTGCCAAGGGCTCTGCGGGTCGGCGAAGTAGACCGCGATCCCGGTCTCGATCTTGAACTGCGCGTGCTGGGAGAGCTCCTTGCCGCGGTCCCAGGTCAGCGTGCGTCGCAGTTGCTCGGGCAAGGTCGTCATGGTCTCGACGAGGGCCTCCTTCATGGCCACCGCGCCGTAACCACCCAACGGTGGCCCGTTCTTCGTTGGCGCCACCATCCCGTAACCCTCAGCGCGAGGAAGGTGGACCAGCATCGTGTACCTCGTGCTCCGCTCGACCAGGGTCCCGATCGCGGAGCGGTTCAACCCGATGATCAGATCTCCCTCCCAGTGCCCCGGGACTGCACGGTCCTCGACCTCGGCAGGTCGCTGACTGATCACGACATCGGCGGTGACATGGCCGCCGGGTCTGTTGCGGGTACGTGCCCTGGGCTCACGCAATGCCCGACCGGTGCGCAGACATGCAACGAGTTCGCGCTTGAGGGCGCCACGGCTCTCGATGAAGAGCGCCTGGTAGATCGTCTCGTGGCTACAGCGCATGGACTCATCATCGGGGAAGTCGATAGGAAGTCGGTTCGAGATCTGCTCCGGGCTCCAGGCCTTGCTCCAGCGGCGGTCCTGACGGTGCGGCTTTCTGCGCCCCTTCCACGGTGCGACATCGGGCCCGAGGATCTCCGCGCCGTCGGGTCCGCGGAGCACGCCGGCGAGCTTGTCCTGGACGTAGCCCTGCAGTCGCAGGTCAGCCAACAGCTTCGCAACCTTGGGACGCCGGGCGGCCATCTGGGCCTTCCACTGCGCCACCGATGCGCGATACTCCAGCTTCCCGCTGCGAGTGGCGGCGTTGCGGCGCAGCTCGCGCGAGATCGTCGAAGGATGTCGACCGAGGCGCCTGGCGGTCTCACGGACCCCAAGGCCCTGCGCCTTCAAGATCGCGATCTCTTCCCTTTCAGGAAACGACAGGTACCGGCCCGACGGCGGGGCAAGACTCAGGGGTGGCATGCCGCCACCGTGGCGGAACCATCGGGAGCCGACTGGTCCTGACACGCCCACAGCGGCGGCGGCGTCCTCGCTGCTCATGCCCTCCGCGATCCGCCGCCAGAACTCCTGCTCGACCTGCCGGGGCGGTTGAGGACGACCCGGGGACCGCATCGCTGGCCGGACCGCACGATCTGACGCCTGCTGACGACGACCCATCAAACACCTCCGTGATCATGAGGTGTTGCGACGACCGGTTGAATTCGCCCTGAACGCCACGATCCGAGTGGTGCGCCAGGCCGGTGACGTCCTGCCCGGCTCGCTGCCGGGTCCACATCCCCATGTCGAGGGCGTCGAGCGCCAGATCGGTGCGCAGGCTGGTGGACACATGCCAGCCCACGATCATCCGGCTGAAGACGTCCAGGACGAACGCGACGTAGGTCCAGCCGGCGTGCGTCCGCACGTAGGTCAGGTCCTATGCCGACCTTGGAACTATGCCGACCATTTCAGCGGTCGCGCAGGTCAACGGTGATGCTGAGGTTCGGAAGGTCGGCATAGTCGCGTAGTCGTGGCCACGCTTTCAGACACGGGGTGTCTGTCTGGAGGTGTGGTTCGTGACGAAGAGATCTGCGATAGCCCGGTCGTACCCGGATCGGGTTCCTCGGGTTCCGGTGGGCCCCTTGGCACCGACGGTGCTGGGCGAGTGCTCGGCCTGGTTGAGCATCAAGGGTTACTCCCCGGGCTCGGCGGCCGGGGTGCTGAACGCGCTGGGCCGACTCAGCTTGTGGATGCGAACGGTCGGTGCCGGTGTCGAGGACATCGAGGAGGAGCTCCTCGCCAGGTTCGTGGAGGAGGAGCGCGCGAGGGACGTCGTCTGCGTCACCGCGATGAGGGCCCGAGGGACGATGCGCAGGTTCCTTGTGGCGAGCGGATACCTGGGCTCTGTGGTGGTCGAGGACTGCCACCCGACGCCGGCTGCGGCTGCAGTGGCGCAGTGGCGTGGTTGGATGCGCGACCAAGGCGGCCTGACCGAGCAGACCATCGCGGCCCGCGTCCATTACGCAGCCGGCCTCCTGGACGCGCTGACCACCGACGGCGGGGCCCTGGAATGGCGTCGGCTTGAAGTCCCCCTCGTGAACGCCTACGTCGCCGAGCGCGGACGTGGCTACGGGGCTGTCGCACGTGCGCACATCGTGACCGCTGTCCGGTGCCTACTGCGGTGGGCGCTGAGCACCGGTCGTATCGACCGGGATCTTGCTCCTGGCATCCTGAAGCCCCCAGGAACGAAGCGTTCCTTGCCGCGTGGCGTGAGCGCCGACCAGGTCGCTGCACTGTTGGGGGCGTGCGATCCCGCCACGGCGATCGGGACCAGGGACCGGGCGCTCGTCCTGGTCCTGGTGAGGCTGGGCCTGCGCGCTGGTGAGGCAGCGGGCTTGAGGCTCAACGATATCGACTGGGCCACCGGCCAGTTCAAAGTCACCGGCAAGGGCCGCGAGCACGTGCTCCCGCTCCCTGTCGACGTGGGCCAGGCGTTGGAGGCGTGGCTGCGGCACCGGCCTCCTGCCCTGGACAGGGCGGTGTTCGTGCGGATGAAGGCGCCTCGCCAGGCGATGACGACCTCGGGGATCTCTGGCGTCATCGCCCGGCTGTCGGGCCTGGCGGGGATCGACCCGATCTACGCGCACCGGCTCAGGCATACCGCCGCGATGAGCGTGCTGGCCTCGGGCGGTTCCCTGACCGAAGCGAAGGAGCTGCTGGGCCACGTCCACGCCGCCACCACGATGGCCTACGCGAAAGTCGACCTCGCCTCGCTGCGTGAGCTGGTCGTGCCGTTCGGACAGGTCCCGCGATGACGACACCGACGACGCCGACGACGCTGCGCGAGTGGCTGGATGAGTACCTGGCGATGCGACGGGCCCTGGGGTTCCAGCTCGACGACGTCGAACGGCAGGTCGGCCTGTTCCTCGCCTGGCTCGAGGCACGCGGCCAGACACAGACCTTCACCATCGACGACGCCGTGAGGTGGGCGCGGCTCAACCCCGACGCGCATCCATCATGGTGGGCCACCCGGCTGTCGCTGGTCCGCCGCTTCGCCAACCACCTCAACGCCAGCGGCGTCGACGTCCCGGCGATCCCCAGCGGTTTGCTGCCAGCCAGGAAGCCGCGGGCGGTTCCCTTCATCTATAGCCAAGCCGACATCGACGCCTTGCTCGCCGCCTGCGACACGACGTTCACCGACGAGCGGATCGCCGCGACCGTGCGCACCGTTATCGGGCTGCTCGCTGCGACGGGGCTGCGGATCGGCGAGGCCCTGCGCCTGCGTGTCGACGACATCGACACCGCCCACGACCTGCTGGTAATCCAGGAAGCGAAGTCAGCAGAACGGCTGGTCCCGATCCACCCGACGACCACGGCCGCCCTGCTGCAATACATCGCCCTGCCTGCCCGAACAGCCACCCACCCCGACCCCCACGGTCCGGTCTTCGTGACCTCCAAGGGAACCAGCTACGCCTACGGACCGTTCCAGGCGCGGTTCAAACGGGTTCGCGAGGCCGCCGGGCTCACCCCGCGCGGAAGGGCACGCCCCCGCCTGCACGACCTGAGGCACACCTTCGCCACTGCGCACATGACCACCGCCTACGCCTACCACGGCGACCCCGAACGAGTGCTCACGCTGCTGGCCACCTGGCTGGGGCACTCCGACGCCGCCCACACCTACTGGTATCTGACCGCGACCGGGGAGCTCATGGCCCGCGCCGCCGGCCTGCTCGAGCACGACCCCGAAGGAGACCCCTCATGAACGCCCTGGCCACCAGCCTGCAGACCTACTTCACCACCTTCGCCCACGATCAGCGCGACTTGTCCGCCCACACGATCGCCTCCTACCGCGACACCTGGCGGCTGCTGCTCAAGCACCTGGCCTCCACGTTGGGGGTCCCCGCGGACTCCCTCGACTTCGACGCCATCACCGCCGCCAACGTGTCCGGGTTCCTCGACCAACTTGAGCACGAACGCGGCAACGCCGCCAGGACCCGCAACGCTCGGTTGACCGCGATCCGTTCCGTGCTCGGCCGAGCCCTTCCGGACCATCCCGAACACGCCGCCACCATCACCCAGGTCCTCGCCATCCCACCCAAGCGCACCATCAGACCCGTCATCGAGTTCCTCACCACCACCGAGGTCGACGCACTCCTCGCCGCGCCCGACCCCAACACCTGGACCGGTCGACGCGACCACGCCCTGCTGGCCCTCACCGTCCAGACCGGGCTTCGAATCAGCGAGATCCGTTCGCTGACCCGTGCCGACATCCACCTCGGCACAGGCCCCCACGTCGCCTGCACCGGCAAGGGACGACGCCAACGCATCACCCCGTTGACCCGAGCCACCCTGGGCATCATGCAGGCCTACCTCGCCGAACGAGCCACACGTCTCGGCACGGCCCTGTTCTGCGGTCCCCAAGGATGGCCACTGTCGCGTGACGCCCTCGAGCACCGCCTCGCCAAGCACCTCGCCACCGCCACGACCACCTGCCCCAACCTCGCGACCAAGCACGTCACGATGCACACCCTGAGGCACACCGCAGCGATGAATCTCCTCGCCGCCGGAGTCGACGTCTCGGTCATCGCGCTCTGGCTCGGACACGCCGACACCCACAGCACCGACGCCTACCTGCACGCCGACATGGCCATCAAGCAGGCCGCCATCGACCGAACGAGACCACCCGACATCAAGCCCGGGACCTACAAGCCCGAACCCGACATCCTGGCCTGGCTCACCGCGCTGTGACTATGCCGACCTCTCAACACCGAAGGCCAAGCTGTCAAACGCCATCACCGACAACATCGGCATAGTTCGAACGTCGGCATAGGACTTCAAATGCCGACGTCGGCATTTGAAGTCGGCCACCCACAGCTGGTTCGGGCCGGTCGCTGCGAACTTCCGCTTCACCAGATCCTCGGGACGCTCGGTCTCAGCACCGTCGCCGATGGTGGTCTTGCGGAACTTCTCCCGCGGGATCCCCCGCAAGCCCTCGGCGCGCATCAGCCGCTCCACGGTGCACCGGGCGACCTTGACGCCTTCGCGGTTGAGCTCGGCGTGGATCTTCCGGGCGCCGTAAACACCCAGGTTCGCCTTGTGGGCGACCTTGACGCCTTCGCGGTTGAGCTCGGCGTGGATCTTCCGGGCGCCGTAAACACCCAGGTTCGCCTTGTGGGCGACCTTGATGTCCTCGACCAGCTCGGCGTCACGGATCGCGCGTGCCGAGGGCGGTCTGGTCTTGGCCGCGTAGTAGCTGCTCGGGGCGATCTGCACGCCGGCGTTCCTCAGCACGCCGCAGATCGGCTCGACCCCGACCTCACGCCCGTCGACAACGTCGTGGCGATGGGCGTCGATGTAGACCACTACCTGTTCGTGGGGCGGTCGAGCTCCGCCGCGAAGAAAGCCGCCGAGGTCTTCAAGATGTGGTTCGCCCGCCGCAGCTCGCGGACTTCGCGCTCGAGGTCGGCCAGCCGCTGCGCATCACTGGTTGTGGTGCCGGGCCGGACGCCACCGTCAATCTCGGCCTGTCGGACCCAGTTGCGCAGGGTCTCAGGGTGCATGCCGAGCTGGTCGGCGACACGGGGCGATCGCGCCCTGCTTTGTCGCCGGGTCCTGGCGGAGCTCCACCGCCATCCGGGTGGCCCGCTCACGCAGCTCGTCGGGGTACTTCCTGGGTGCTGCCATGACTCTCATCCTCCATGGATTGAGAGCCTCCATCAGACCCGAGGCGATTCAACCCCGAAAGCCTGCACGGGCGTGGCGGGTAGAGAACAAAGTGAGTCATGAGGAAACTTCCGGCAAAGCTGGCCACCCAGCTGTACGGCGCGGCCGAGCTCATCGCGGAACGGGGGCTGGACGGCACCAAGATCGACGACATCGCCGAGGTCACGGGTATCCCCAAAGCCACCATCTACTACCACCTGGACGGGAAGAACGGGGTGCTGGCATTCCTGCTGGGTGACCTGCTCGACCTCATCGCAGGGGAGGTCGGTGTCGCCGTCTCAACTCAGGAGGACGCGCGGAGCCGCCTCGAGGCCGCCGTTGCCGCGCAACTGGCCGTCATGGTCGAGCACCCGTTCCTGTGCCGGGCCCTGGTGGGCGACCTGGGGCGAGCCACCCGGCTGCCCGACCTCGCCGATGCATTGCGCAGTGCGTTCTACGAGCCGATCGAGCAACTGCTGGCCGACGGGTCACTGCGCCGGGTCGCCGACCCGAGTGCGGTCGCCATGGGCGTCTTCGGTGCCATCACCGTCGCCGGCCTCAGCGCCGCAGTCGAAGGTCCCTCAGAGGATCCGTCTGCGGATGCGGCACGATTCGCAGCGGCGATCTGCGCATTGATCCTCAACGGCCTTGCGACCCCCACCACGCCCGAAGATCGCGAGCCATGAGTCGCGCCCAATCCACAGTCAGTTGTTTCACTGGACAGACTGTCCGCGCCGTGACGTGGGAGCGCGTGGTGCGGCCCGGGGGAGATGAAAGGCGAACATCGCACCCCCGTCTGGCTGGGGTGTGTACCGGACGTCACCGCCATTGAGCAGAAGAAGACGCCGGACGATGTAAAGGCCGAGCCCGCTGCCCCGCTCCCGGCCCGATCGAGACGCCTCAGATCGGGTGAAGCGGTCAAACAGATGTGGCTCGAACTCCGGCGGCACCCCTGGACCCGCGTCCGCCACCTCGACGGCAACCGAATCGGTGTCCGTGCGGATGTTCACGACGACTGGTTCTGCGCCGTACTTCAGAGCATTGGTCACCAAATTCGTAACGATCTGCGTCAGGTGTCCGCGGTCAACAAGCGCCGTGGTGTCTCCCGTTGCGCGAAGGGTGATAGACGACGTCAAACCGAGATTGTCTAGGACTTCGCCAGCCACCTCGCTCACGCTCACCGGCGCGGGATAAACGACGAGACCGCTGTCGTCCAGTTCCGAGACCGTCAACGTGTTTTCGAGCAGCGCTTGCACTGAATGCGCCGCTGCCTTCGTCTTCTGCAGGAAGCTGCGGCGCTCGTCGGCGCGCAGTGAATCCCAGGAGTCGAGAAGCATTTCGACGTACCCCGTGACAACCGACATGGGAGCGCGCAGGTCGTGCGACAGCATGGCAACCATGTCCCGAAGAGATGCCTCGCGTACCTTGCGATCTGTGATGTCCTGGATCTGAGCGATGAAGTACTGCGGCGCGCCGTCAGGATCCCGTACCAATGTGACCGACAGCTGCGCCCAAACGGTGGAACCCGACCCGGTGATGTAGCGCTTCTCCAGGTCGTACGCGTCGATCTCCCCGGCAAGCAGCCGACTGCTGTAATCCACGTGTGTGTCGAAGTCGTCGGGGTGGGTGATGTCCTGGAACGACCGTGCCAGCAGTTCCTGCTCGGAGTACCGCGTAAGGTTCGCGAACGCTTTGTTGACTTGCCGCAGGCGCCCATCGAGTTCGACCAGCGCCTTGCCGATGGGGGCGTGGTCGAAACTGAGCCGGAAACGTTCCTCGGATTCCCGGCGCGCTTGCGCCGTTGCCCGTGCCTCGGTGACGTCCTCTACGACTCCCATTGCTGCTACGACCTGGCCGGACTCGTCTCGAATGGGAGTCAGGTGCTGAGAGAAGATTCGGCCCGCAAAGGGCACGTCGATGGTGTTCGAGCGACCTGCGAGCGCGTCTCGGAACCAAGGCTCGGCCATGGTGACCGTCTCTGCAGGGAAGACATCAAAGAGGGTCTTGCCCTCCAGGGCCTCTCGGGAGAGGCCCAGCGCGGCGAGGCCGCTGCCGTTGACTGACAGGTAGCGCAGGCTGCGGTCAAAAGTGAAAATGGCATCGAGGTCGAATGCACGCATCAGGGGATGGTCTGCTGCTCGCGAGAGGACCTCCAGCGTACGCGACCAAGCGTCGGTTGAGTGCGCCCCGTCAACGTCTCCCACTGCCTCTCGTGTGGGATCGCCGAACAGGTCGTGTCGAACCTCAGACCGTGGAACCAAGGTGAACTCCGTGACTTGACCGGTGGTCGGCGGTATGCCCGAGATGGGACATACTTGAGATGGAAAAGGCTACGTCAACAAGCGCACAACGCACCGGATTACATATGTTGGCACAAGCGACGACCCGCGCTGCCCTGCGTACGGCACCTCACGGGAACCCGACGGTCTCATCTGGGAGGTGGAGTCCGTCGAGGACCAGCTGTCCGAGGCGGCGGAAGTCGTTGTCGCGGGCCTTGCTTTGCACCTGGAGGTGGCAGTTGCTAACTTCGCCCGTCGCGGGGTCGCGCAACTCGATCGTGCCATCGATCCCGGCGTCGACTGTGCGCTCATGCCAGACGTGATCCATGGCGCTGACCCGCTGGTGAATCAGGGCAATCCCAGCGTCGCTGATGTGCGTGCTGCGACTTGACCTGCTTACCGCCTCCCACCGGTACCTCGCTTCTGCCGAGGAACCTGGAGAGCCCGGCTCTTTGAGGGTACGAGTCACCTCCGACAGTTCGTGGCAGGCGCGGTTCAGTTGCGGTGCTACCGGACTTGTATGGGCGCGAAGCGTCGTCACCGGCCACGGCTCTTGGCTGGGATACCGGCGGTGAGTGGTGCCACTTCATTTCGCCCGGTAGGGCTTTGGTGCGTGTTCACCCTCGCCGGGACTCGTTCATTGCTCGGCATGTGCACCGTAACCACCGCGGAGGCCGAGCTTGTGGCGTCGATCGTGGCGTCGCTGGCCGCGCGCAGGGTCTCCGCGACGGGCGGGGGGAGTGGCACGAGGCGCTTGGCGAGGATGTCGGCGGGGGAGACCCAGACGACGTCGCCCTCGGCAGGCGGGGTAGCCAGGCCGGCCTCGACGTCGTTGTGAGCTCGGCGCGACAGGGCTCGGGCCGGGCCGGTGAGGTCGGGTGCGTCGGCCTTCTCGGCGACGACGACTGCGAGCTCGGAGCCGGCCTCGATCGCGCGCAGCGAGGCGTGCATTGCCTGGGGCAGTCCTGGGCGGCTGGCGATGACCTCCGGGCTGGCCAAGGTGGTCTTGTCGTGGGTGATCTGGCGGTACGCGGCGCGGACCTCCGCGGCCGCGCGTGCCAGTGGCTCCTCGAGGCGGGCTCCTGGGGGAGCGAGGTCGCCCCAGCGGCTGGCCAGGTTGCTCCAGGAGCGTCCTGTCTCGGCGATGGCGGGGATCAGGCGGTCGGAACGCTCGAGCGCGCCGGCAGTCGCGGCGGCGTCGACGAGGACCATGCTGGCGCCGGCGATCAGGCCCTGGGTGCGGGTGATCAGCAGGATGTTGGACGTTTCGAGTTCCCGGGCCAGCGCGCGGTGGGTCTGGATGTCCCAGTTGGCCAGCGCTTGCGCGAGCCGGCCGGGGTCGTCGACGGGGCGCATCGCCTCGCCGGCGAGGGCTTGGGCGAACCGGTCGCTCAGGTAGCTGCGGGCGGTGTTCTCGCTTGCGGAGATCCGGTCGATCCAGGCACCGGTGGGGGCGATCGCGTAGGGGGAGTGGTGCTGCGCCAGGTGGATCCGGTGCCCGGCGCTGCGGGCGTCGTTGACGCGGTCGCGGCCGTGCTGCTGGAGCGCGACGTTGACGGCGTGGGCGGTGAGGTAGAGCCCGTGCATGATCCGGGTGCGTGCTGCCTCGAGGTCGCGGTGGGCGTCGGGCTGCTCGTGGGGGATCTCGGCGCCGTAGCGGCGGACCAGGGCGGCGGCGTTGAGGAAGGTCTGGGTCATCTGGTCGATGCGGTGGCTGGTTGGGCCTTGCCCTGGCCAGGCGGTGCGGCCGGAGAGGCTGGTCTCGATGGTGGCGGCTTGGGCGGAGAGGGTGGTGATGGGCCGGTCGCGCTCGTCGACGCCGGGGCGGCGACCGGGCAGGGATGCCCACAGGTCCTCGGCGGCCGCGACCATCGTCGGCCAGCTGCGCAGCAGGGTACCGGCGGCGTCTCCGTCGACGTCCATGAGGAGCTGGCGCGCCAGGTAGTCGACGTCGAAGAGCATCTCGCCGACGCTGCGCACGTCGCGCGCGGTAATCGGGATCTGGTCGACGTCGAAGAGCTCCTGGTCGATGTCGGCGTACGCCAGCCGCAGGTCAGTAGCCAAGGCCGCGGGCTTCCCGGATGAGGTCGCACAGGTCGACGACCAGCTGGGAGCCGTGCAGGTCGGGTCGGTGCAGCGGCAGGGGCCGGGTCAGCTCCTCGGCCTCGGTGAGCAGCTGCAGCGGGGTGGGCTCCTCGAGCTCGTCCACCTCGACGTCGGGCAGCTCGTAGTCCTCGGGCAGCAGGGCGCTGGCCTGGGAGTGCGCGAGGTAGACACCGAGGCCGAGGTCGTGCAGCGGCGAGTCGGCGGCCGCCCGGTCGGCGTCGCTCCATACCTGGGTGGCGGCTTGGTGCAGCAGGAGGGCGATCGAGCCGAGGCGGTCCCAAGTGCCGTCAGCGTTGAGGGTGTCCACGGGGGTTCCTTTCGGTCGGAGGTCGGTCTGGCCCATGAACCCACGTCCGGGTCGGTCCTCGCTCCGCTGCGCGGCGGGCTGTGGATAACTCGGGGTCGTGTCGGCGGCTGGGCACAAACTGGTCTCGTTCGCCTATGTCGTATGGCGGTCGCCGGACGAGCATCGCGGATAAAGTCAAGAGATTCGCACTAGTGCTGACAGATGGAGGAGGGTCGTGATGATGAGGTTCCCGATGACCGTGCTGAGAGTGGTGACGCTGGCGCCGGCGCTGCTGGTGAGCTTCGTCCTCACCGTGGTGGTGTGCGCCCTGCTCCCGCCGGCGCTCGGCCTGATCGCATTCCTGGCTGCAGCGGGCGTGCTCGTTGCACTGGCGCTCGGCCAGTTCGAGGTGCCGGCGACCGCGGCGCTGACCCGGTCGCGGCCTGCGACTGCGGCTGAGCTCCAGGTGATGGGGCCTGTGCTCGCCGAGCTGGGTGTCCGCGGCGTCGACGTCGGCACCCTGTTCGTACGCCGGCGTCAGAGTCCGGGCACCCTGGTGGCTGCGGCGATCGCGGATGGCGCTGTCATGGTCAGCCCCGGACTGTTCAACGCCACCTACCGGGGAGGAGTGACCGCTGCGGAGGCGGCCGCCGCGATTGCTCATGCCGTCGGCCGGCGGCGTGCGATCCGGCCGCGGCTCGAGCTCGCTGTGCTTGCGGCGACGACGCCGTGGCGGCTGGTGGGCGCGTCGTTCCGCGGCGTGGCCCGGGCGTTCGCCTGGCTTCCGTTCATGCGGCTGGCGTGGACGCTGCGAGGTGTCGTCGGGGTGATCTGCATCGTGCAGTCGGTCGTTGAGGGCCGGGCCGCTCCGGGGATCTTGGGCGGCGCGGTGATCGCCCTGACCTACCTGGTGCCGGCAGCCAGCCGGCGGATCGAGGCCGGCGCGGAGGCCGCGGCCGACCAGCTGGTGGTCTCCCTTGGGCTGGGCTCCGTGCTGGCTGGCCTGCTCCGGCGTCATGGCCATCCGATGACGCTCGAGCGGCTGCAGCGCCTGGAGACGGCCGTCGAGCAGCCGGCGCGGCGGCGGCTGCACCTGGTCCACGGCTAGGCACGCTCTCTGGCGCTGCAGGTCGGCGAGCTACTCGTCGTCCTGGAAGCCGGAGGTGGAGTGGTGCACGCAGCCGTGGCCGTTGCCCTCGTGCGGCTTGTGGTTCATGCACGGCAGCGAACCCAGCTTGTGGGAGCAGTCGACCCAGCGGACCGTTGTGCGGCCGGGGATGCGGCTGGCGTCCGTTGATGCGAGCGCGGTTGCCATCGCGACCCCCTAGCGCCGCGGGCCGCGGCGGCGGCCGAGCTGGGGCCGCTGGTAGGCGGCCGTGTCGGTGTGGTCGTGCTGGCGCCCGGACCGGTGGACCTGCGCGATCTCGGCGTCGGGGGAGGGGCCGGTGTCGGCGGCCGCGGCCTGGGCGGCGGCCTCCTGGGTGGCCCTGATCTCCTCGGCGCGCTGACGAGCCTCTTCCTCGAGCGCGGCTTCCTCGCGAGCGGCGTCACTCATGTGAACTCCCATGGATCCCGTGGACCGGCACAGGCTGCGCCAGTCCTCCTTGGTCTCCTAAGTGCGGATCGGGGGTGGGAGCGATCACCCTCGGCGCATCCGTCTTGGCGACCCGGGCCCGATCACGCCGACTGCGCCAGCAGCGTGGCTCCCAGCTGCTGCGCGGTGTGCTTGAGGACGCCCAAGGATCCGTTCTCACCGGGACGGTCGCAGCACGGATGGGTGCCGAAGCCCTCGTCGACGACGATGCGGTGCAGTTGGCCACCGCAGGCACGACAGCGCCGGCCGGCGTGGGTGGGGCACTTGGTCGGCCGCCACGGCGCAGGGCAGGCAGGCGGCCGGCGTCGGTGGGCTCACCTGGTGTTCGCGGTCCCAGTCGCGGCGCTGGCCTAGCAGCGTGGCGGTCTGTTGCCACAGTGCCTGCTCGAGGTGCGCCGGGGCGGGGCGGCCGAGGGCCTGGTCGACGGCGACTCTGCACAGCTGCTCACCGCAGCCGAGGAGGCGTTCGTCGATGCCGCGGGCGTAGCACCACCGGGCCAGCGTCTTCGCGGCCAGCGTCAGCTGCTCGTCCATTGACCTGCCCCTTGGCTCTCAGCAGTTGCCTCACAGGCCGCGCTCAGCGCCTTGGGCATCGTCGGTGGCCGCGGCGTACGACTCCTCGCGGGCGAGCGCCTGCGCGCACCTGGCTGGTCTTGCCCTCGGCGGGCTCGGGTCCTGTCTGGACTTCGGGCAGGGCGGCCTTGATCCCGCCGGCGGTGAGCCCGAGGATCGCGGCCGCGGCCAGCCCGATCAGTGCCTTCACCGGGCGACCCTCAGCTGCGCCCGCTCGGCGGCAACGGGGATCGCCCGCTGCTGCTCGCGCAACCCGAGGGAGCGGGGGCCTCTCTCGGGCACGTGCTCGTCGACTTCCAGCCTGCCGGCGCTGGCGCTGGCCGGCTGCTCGGGGAGATCCGCGGCGATCTTGGCGGCCAGGTCCCGCAGCGGCGGGGTCTTCTCGATGCGCCGAGTCGCCTGCAGCACCGTGGTGTGGTCGCGCTCGAAGTGCCGGGCGATCGTGGGCAGGCTGTGCCCGTGGATCCGGGCGGCGGTCATGGCCACCGCCCGGGCATCGGCGGCCGCCCGGCTCCGGTCGGCACCCAGGAGGACCTCCGGTGTGGTGTTGAAGGCATCCGCGGCCGCCACCACGGCGTGCTCGACCGGGCCATCGGGCTCGAACGTCGAGGCCAGAGGCCGCTGGTGAAGGTCGACCACGCTCTCCTCGGTGCGGGGGAGACGGGCGGTGTAGCGGCTGTTGACGTGCTCGCTCACCCGCGCCGCGGCGTCGGCCAGTCGGGGCCGCTCGGCGGTGCGGCGGACCGCATGGATCACCGAGCCGTGGTCCTTGTTGAAGTGCTCGGCGATCGCCGGCAGGGACAGGCCGGTCTCGCGGGCGGCCGTCATGGCCACCGCCCGCGCATCGCTGACTGGTCGGCGGCGTTCGGCGCTAAGAATCGCCTCCGGCGTCGTGCCGAACATCGGCGCCGCGGCGTTGATGGCCAGCTCGCACACCGCGGCCGGGCCGGTTGCCGAGGAGGCCGGCGCGCTCTGGTCGACCTGGACGGCCAGCACCGTCACCAGCGAGCACAGCCGCTCTGCATCGAGCGGTGCAATCAGGCTGGCGACCTGGTCATGTTCGCCTCGGCCAGCCGCGTCGAGGATGAGGCCCGCCAGCTGGCGGCCGCCCGGGTCGAGATCCATGGCTCGCTCTACCGACCCGGGGTCCTGGGACCCGGCAGGGTGGGGCTCGGGATCGGGTCACGGGCCTGCTCGGACATCCGCCGGCGAGCGTTGTCGGTGATCTCGCTGGCGATCCCGGCCGACTCACGGGCGCTGGCCGCGGCGTGGTCGACGACGTTGCCGAGCAGGCGCACGTCCTCGTCGGCGCGGCCGAGCTCCTTGCCGGCGGTCGCGATGCTCCGCTCCAGGCTGACCGGCTCCAGCAGCCCCATGGCAGTCACGTCCTGGCTGGCCTGGTGTGCCGTCTCGACGTGCTGGGCAGCCAGCTGGGCGACGGGCTTGGCCAGGGTGACCATCTCTCCGACGACCGCGAGGTGCGGCTTGAGTTGGGCGACCTCGCTGGCGATGACGGGATCGGAGGTGTCGGCCGGGTCGAGGAGGGCACGGGCGTCGGTGACCGACTGCGACGCGCGATTGAGGTGTACGAACA